>JAILFE010000016.1 GCA_024697725.1 Oscillospiraceae bacterium | reverse complement strand
AAGACTGTATATCATATCATTATCTCTCCGTTATCTTCCGCTTATCTCGATCCCCGTCTTGTTGTGTCCGTGGCAGATAGCCAGTGCGAGCGCATCGGCTGTATCATCGGGCTTCGGGGTCTTTTTCAGCCCGAGTATGTTTTTTGTCATCTCCATGACCTGCGGCTTTTCGGCTCTGCCGTAGCCCACCACCGACTGCTTTACCTGCAGCGGCGTATATTCATACACCGGAACGCCTGCATTTTCCGCAGCAAGGAGTATCACTCCCCTTGCCTGCGCAACGTTTATTACTGTCTTCACATTGGTATTGGAAAACAGCTTTTCTATGCTCACAGCATCGGGGGAATACATACCGAGCAGAGTGGTCATATCGTCATATATGACCTTCAGCCTGCGGACGAATTCGTCTCCCGCCTCGGTCGTGATAGCGCCGAAGGTGACGGGACGAAATTTAAAGCCGTCATATTCGAGTATGCCGTAGCCTACTATGGCATAGCCCGGGTCGATACCGAGAATGCGCAATCCGCCCGCCTCCGTGAACTTTTATTTTGCCGGATATACCGAAGCACTGTTCCTCCGACCGGCCGCAGTATATCCGGGGATCGATCGGGGAATCAATATCCATTATACCACGCCCGGATATATTTAGCAAGTTTTTTGCAAAAAGTTATTGTATTTTTCGGAGAAATTTAGTATAATGATATTGTGATGTCTCATGATATGTATAAATTGACCGAAAATCAAGGGTCATCCGACGTAAAATACATTACGAATTGAGGACTTTGAAATGGAACTTTCCGATCTGCGAAACAAGATAGACGATATCGACGACAAGATACTTGACCTGTTTGTTGAAAGAATGAACATCTGCCGCGATATCGCCGAATACAAGCTCGTAAACAAGCTCCCCGTGATGCAGGGAAACCGTGAGGAGCAGATACTGAGCAGAGTGCGCGAGAGATCTCCCGCCGATCTTGCCGACGGCAGCGCCGAGCTTTTCTCCGAGATAATGGATATCAGCAAAGGCATACAGCAGCGCGAGCTATACTCGAAGACCGCGCATATACTCGAACCCAAGCTATTCCTGCCTAAAATGGCGCGTGTTATCGCCTGCCCGGGGATAATCGGCTCGAATACCGAGATAGCCGTGCGCAAGCTGTTCCCGACGCAGGAAATACGCTATATGAACAGCTTTGACGATGTTTTCCGTGCCGTTGAGGAGCACGACACCGATTTCGGTGTGATACCGATACAGAACAGCACGGTCGGGAGCGTCTCCGAGACTTACGACCTTATGGCAAAGCACAATTTCTATATCACATCCATGATACGGCTCGAGATAGCTCACTGCCTTGCCGTGAAAAAAGGAACATCCTTCATGGATATCACAAAGGTGTATTCACATCCGCAGGCGATATCGCAGTGCTCGGAATTTATCGCGAACAACAGCCTTATCCCCGCAGACAGCCTGAACACCTCCATTGCGGCAAAGCTCGTTTCCGACAGCAGCGAGCCCATCGCCTGCATATGCAGCGAAAGATGCGCGGAAATATACGGTCTGGAGATACTCAACCGCGATATCGCCAATGCCGAAAAGAATTTCACCAGATTCATATGCATAGCAAAAGACTTCTACGCGACCGAAAGCTCGAAGATAATATCCGTATCGCTCTCGATACCGCATACAAAGGGGTCGCTCTACCGCCTGCTCACCAAATTCTCGATGAACGGCTTCAATCTCGTTCGTCTTGAAAACAAACCTATCGCGGGAACGCCGTTCGAGGTAATATTCTATCTCGATTTCGAGGGCAGATATGACGATATCCGCGTATGCGCTCTCATGGAAGAGCTCAAAAACGAGCTTTCCTATTTCAAGTTCATGGGCAACTACAGTGAGATAATCTGACGGGGTATATTATGGACAAGGTATCTGTGATAATCGCGGCTGCGGGCAGCGCCTCGCGCATGAACGGCGTACCGAAGCAGCTCGCTCTGCTGCGCGGGAAGCCCGTCATCGCCTATTCTATGGAAGTCTTCCAGCGCATAGATGAGATAAGCGAGATAATAGTCGCCGCAAAAAAGGAACATTCCGATACGATACGGCAGACCGCCGAAAAATACGGCATAACCAAGCTCACAGCCGTGACCGAGGGCGGTGCGACAAGGCAGTCCTCGGTGATAAATGCGCTGAAATGCGTATCAAAGGAGACATCTCTCATAGCAGTGCATGACGCCGCGCGTCCGCTCGTTTCGGAAGAATACGTGAGAAGCTGCATACACGATGCTTCTGTGTTCGGCGGAGCAACACTCGGCGTCCCCGTCAGGGACACGATCAAGGTCGCGGACGACGGCTTTGTCACCGACACTCCCGACCGCAGCAGGCTGTATATCATACAGACCCCGCAGATATTCATCAAGAAATACTATTTCGCGGGAGTCAATTTCGCGCTCGACCACGAGCTTGATTTCACCGACGACTGCCAGCTCGCGGAGGCTGTCGGCACAAAGATACATATAACTGTCTCCGACTACAAAAACATCAAGCTCACGACACCCGAGGACATTGATATAGCCGAGGCGATACTCGGAAAGTCCGATACGCCGTAAAATTATCCGTATTGCATATCCAAGATGTATAGTTTATAACAAGCGATCTCAATATTATAATTATTTATGGAGGTATCACTTATGCAGAATTTTGATTACATGACACCGACCAGACTTATCTTCGGAAAGGACGCGATCAAAAAGCTGCCCGAAGTCATGGCGAATTTCGGCAAAAAAGTGCTTCTCACCTACGGCGGCGGAAGTATCAAGAAGATCGGTCTTTATGACAAGGTAAAAGAGCTTCTGAGCGATAAGGAGATCATCGAGCTTCCGGGCATACAGCCGAATCCGAAATACGATCCGAGCGTTCTTGACGGTGTAAGGCTCTGCAAGGAGCATGATATCGATGTGATACTTGCGGTAGGCGGCGGCAGTGTCCTTGACTGTTCCAAAGCAATAGCGGCAGGCGCAGAATATGACGGCGATCCGTGGGATCTTATCTCTTATAAGGTCAAGGCGCAGGCAGCGCTCCCGATAGTCGATATCCTCACGCTTGCAGCGACCGGAAGCGAATATGACTGCGGCGGTGTGATCTCAAGAACCGAAACAAACGACAAGATCGGATATATGGACGAGCATTTGTATCCTGCCGTGTCGCTGCTTGACCCTACCTATACCTTCACGGTATCAAAGAAGCAGACCGCCGCAGGCTGCGCCGATGCTATGAATCACATCATGGAGCAGTATTTCTGCGAAGATACCACTCTTCTCAACGACGGGTTCTGCGAGGCGGGACTGAAGAGCCTTATGGTCAATGCAAGAAAATGTCTTGATGATCCCGAGGATTATACCGCAAGAGCGGAAATGATGTTTGCCTGCACGCTTGGCTGCAACGGCATATATGCGCTCGGGAACAGCCCTTCGGGCTGGCCGTGCCACGGTATCGAGCACGCTCTGAGCGCTTATTATGACATTACGCACGGAGAAGGTCTTGCCATAATCACTCCGAGATGGATGAAGCATATCCTCAGCGAAAAGACCGTTGACCGCTTTGTGAAATACGGTGTGAACGTGTTCGGCATAGACAGCTCGCTCGACAGGTTTGAGATCGCAGAAAAGGCGATACAGGCGACCTATGACTTCTTCGGATCTATCGGCATTCCCATGCACCTCAAAGATGTCGGGATAGATGAAAGCCGCATCGGAGAAATGGCTCACCACATCGCAGTCAACGAAGGACTGGAGAACGCATATGCTCCGCTGACGGAATCGGATATCGCGGATATTCTCACGGCTTCACTGTAATACATCCGCAGAGCAGAATTAGGAGTAATCAATGATATATGATGCTTACAGGTTGCCGAAGCATATAAAGATCACGCTGCTCATCATATGTATCATCGGCATGGTATGGATCTTCGGGCAGTTCATGAAAATGATGAGACCGCCGGAGCCTGCCGACATACCGCCCGAAAACGCGGTGCAGTGCGATGCTGTGATCACCGAGGTGGTACACAACACAACAAGAAGCGGAAGAAGTACAGGCACAGTGCTGCATATCAGATACAAATTTGAAGGTACGGAATACAACGAAAAAATATACGCTGGCTATACGATGACGCAGTTTAAAGAAGGGCAGGTCCTGCACCTGACGGTAGATAAGACAGATCCGCATTATGCTATCGTGAACAGCGATACCGAAAATGTCGATTTCTTATCCGTCATGACCGTTTTCGTCATGGTAAGCTTTGCTCTGGTGGCAGTACTTATACTGTCGAGAAAATCCAATGAAAGTGAATGATACCTAAAAAGAGACTGCTGCTTAATTTGCAACAGTCCCTTTTCATCATATCCTTTCAAGCTCTGCCATAGCCGCATAATGCATTATCTCGAACTGCTCCGGAGCGATCTTTTCAAGGAGTGCGGTATGCTCCTTCTCCCACTCAGCGATCTTGTCTTCACTAAGTGATGCTCCGATGCCCCTGCACGCCTTGATGCGTCCGTTCCAGCTCTCGCGGGTGAAGGGTACGCCGAGGCGGTATTCATC
>JAILFE010000189.1 GCA_024697725.1 Oscillospiraceae bacterium | reverse complement strand
AGATTTGAAAAGCTGAAAAACGGCATAGAGATAGCCGTATCGGATGAACATACCTTCGGAACAGATGCACTGCTGCTCGCCGATTTTGCAGCCGTGCATAAAAAGGATACGGTAGTCGATATCGGCACGGGCTGCGGGATAATCGCCTTTATAATAAAGCTCCTGCACGACCCCGCTGTGATATACGGCATAGATATACAAAAACAGGCGGCAGATCAGTTCGCGCTCGGGATAGAGCGTTCAGAGCTTGACGGAATGATACCCCTGTGCATGGATATATGTGATATCGACCCGGAAAAAGTCCCTCTCGGCAATTGCGGGTGCGTTATATGCAATCCGCCGTACAAGGCAGCGGGACAAGGCATACAGAGCGCCGGAGAAGCACAGAAGATCGCGCGGCACGAGATATCATGCGGACTGGATGATATCTGCAAAGCTGCCGCAAGACTATTGAAGCCCTCGGGAAGATTCTATATGTGCAACCGTCCCGAAAGGCTCGCGGATGCAGTCTGTGCGATGCGGAACAGCGGTATAGAACCGAAGAGAGTGCGCTTTGTTTCAAAAACATCCATTTCAGCGCCGTGGCTTTTCCTTATTGAAGGAAGACGGTGCGGCAGACCATTCATGAATGTCATGCCGCAGCTTTGTATGTATGAGGACGGAAAGCTCTCTGCAGAGCTGTGCGGGATATACGAACGGATCACCGGGCATGACAAGGGAGGACAGAAATGAGCGGTATATTATATGTTGTCGGGACGCCAATCGGAAATATGGAGGATATGACCTTCCGTGCGGTAAAGACATTGTCCTGTGTGGATTTCATATGCGCCGAGGATACAAGAGTAACGCTCAAGCTGCTCAACAGATTTGAGATAAAAAAGCCGCTCGTCAGCTATCATGAGCATTCTGCGCGTCAGATAAGCGATGATATAATCGAACGGATAGCCTCAGGCGAAAACTGTGCGGTAGTCACCGATGCGGGTATGCCGTGCATCTCCGACCCCGGAGAAGATCTTGTAAAGAAATGCGCCGAACGCGGCATACGTACCGAGGTCGTCCCGGGGCCGACTGCCGCAGCCTCGGCAGTCGCAGTGAGCGGGCTTTCGACATCGCGTTTTTCGTTCGAGGGATTTCTTTCGGTCACCAAGAAGCAGCGGTACGAGCATCTTAAAAGTGTCGCAAAGGACACCCACACGCTCGTATTCTATGAAGCTCCGCACAAGCTGACCGCAACGCTCAGGGATATGCTCGAATACCTCGGCGACAGAAATATATCGGTATGCCGCGAGCTGACAAAACTCCACGAGGAAGTCATACGCACTACCATAAGCGGCGCGGTCGCACATTTTGAGGAGATACCGCCGCGCGGTGAATTCGTTCTTGTGGTCGAGGGCTATGCTCCGCCCGAGATCACCGAAGGATATACCCTCGAAGATGCCGCAGAACAGGCAAGAAAGCTCACGGAAGGCGGGATGAAGCTTTCGGATGCCTGCCGTGAAGCCGCAAAGCTCACAGGATATAAAAAGGGCGATATCTATTCTCTTTGCGTCGGAGAAAAATGATCCTCCCACACTATACAATATAGGTTTTTACAAGTTTTCGGATATATTTGTTATATCATATGTTAAGATCATTTGTTATACTGTATGATAAGATTTTGCTCAACACAGTGCATATCCATATGCAGAAAGGAACGGTCTTGCTATGAATGATTTCAATTTTTACAGCCCCACGGAATTCGTATTCGGAAAAGGCAGAGAAACCGAAACAGGAAAATATGTCAGAAAATACGGCGGAACAAAGGCGCTCATCGTTTACGGAGGAGGCTCTGCAGTACGTTCCGGTCTGATAGGAAAGGTACAGCGCTCTCTCGATGAAAACGGCATCGGCTATGAAGTGCTTTCCGGGATCAAGCCCAATCCTGTCGATACTCCGGTATATAACGGGATAGAAATATGCAGAAAGTCAGGCATTGATTTTATACTCGCAGTAGGCGGCGGCTCTGTTATAGACACAGCAAAGGCGATCGCTCTCGGCGTTCCTTATGACGGCGATTTCTGGGATTTTTACAGCGGGAAGGCACGCCCCGAAAAGGCTCTCCCCGTAGCAACGGTACTGACCATCGCGGCAGCCGGCAGCGAAGGCTCGCCCGATTCGGTCATAACAAAGACCGACGGTATGCTCAAAAGAGGCACAGGCACCGATCTTATACGTCCTAAGTTCTCTGTGCTCGATCCCGAGCTCACACAGACGCTCCCCGCATATCAGACTGCCTGCGGCGCTACAGATATAATGGCACACGTATTTGAAAGATATTTCACCAATACCAAGGAGGTCGAGATCACCGACCGCCTTTGTGAAGCTGTCCTTATGACAATGATAAAGGAAACTCCCCGCGTTATCGCCGACCCCGATAACTACGAGGCAAGAGCGAATATCATGTGGGCGGGAATGGTAGCTCACAACAATATTGTCGGCGTCGGACGCGATCAGGACTGGAACAGCCACGGTATCGAGCATGAGCTTTCCGCTCTCTATGACTGCGCTCACGGCGCGGGTCTTGCTGTTATAATGCCCGCATGGATGGAATTCGTACACAAGCATGATGTCATGCGGTTTGCACAGGCGGCTGTACGTGTATGGGGCGTAAAGATGAACTTTGCGGATCCCGAGGCCACCGCAGTCGAGGGCATCCGCCGTTTCAGATCATTCCTTCACAGCATAGGAATGCCGATAAACTTTGCCGAGCTTGGCGCGAAGGCCGAGGATATCCCTGTGCTCGTGGATAAATTCGGCGTCGGCAGCGGCGAAACAGGCGGCTTCGTACACCTAAAGGCGGATGATATCGCCGAGATATACCGCATAGCTGCAAAGGCGGAGCTGTAATGGCATTCCCGGATTTCATGCTGCGCCCGGAGAACAGGATACCCGCATCACAGCAGAACACTCCCGATATCGAAGGGTATTACTACACCGCCGAGGACGGGTCGCAGATGGCTTTCTGGACATACAAGGCGGACAGGGTATCAAAGGAACATATCCATGCCTATGATGAATGGATGATAGTTGTCGGGGGTGAATATCTCGTCACCATTGACGGCAGCGAGCATCTTCTGCACGCAGGAGATGAGCTGTTCATCCCGGCAGGGAGCATACAGGGCGGCAGAGTAAAAAAGGGTACGCGCTCGATACACGCTTTCGGCGGTCAGAGAGTCTCTCCGTTCGATATCACCGTATTTACCGAAGATATGCAGGATGATGTCACGGGATTCCTTGCTGACGTATACGAAGAAAACGGAAAAGTATTCGATATCGGCGGCAGACACAGCATATATGCCGATATCGCGGATAATTTCGAGCTGTTCCTGTGCATACGCAGAAAAGATACTATCGTAGGCACGGCGGCTCTGAAACGCCTTTCCGATACCGACTGCGAACTGAAGGCGATGTATATATACAGACAGTATCAGGGAAAAGGGCTCGGGCTTTCCGCTGCAAAACGGATCATATGCGAAGCAAAGAACAGAGGCTTCAGACGTATATACCTTGATTCGATGCTGTCCCATTCACGGGCGCTGAAACTATACAAAAGTCTCGGATTCCGTGAAACAGAACGCTACAACGATAACGAAAAAGCAGAAATATTTATGGTACTTGACCTTGAAGGAGGATGAAACACATGAAAATCCTTATGATCGGCGGCACGGGAACTATCAGCACAGCGATATCGAACAGCCTTGCCAAGAGCGATAACGAGCTTTATATACTCAACCGCGGAAATTCCAATGACAAGCTCCACGGCAATATCAGATTCATCAAGTCCGATATCAATAACGAGAGCGAAACGACCGAAAAGCTGATAGACTGCGATTTTGATATAGTATGTGAATTCATCGGGTTCACAAGGCAGCAGCTCGAACGCGATTACAGACTGTTCAACGGCAGATGCAGACAGTTCGTATACATAAGCTCCGCATCCGCATACAACAAGCCGCCGAGGGACTATATAATAAACGAAGGCACATCGCTTGCAAATCCCTATTGGAAGTATTCCCGCGACAAGGCGGAATGCGAAGCGTTCCTGATGAAAATGTACAGCGAGAACGGCTTCCCCGTGACTATCGTCCGCCCGAGCCATACCTACTGTGAAAATTCCGTTCCTCTCGGAGTACACGGCAGAAACGGGAGCTGGCAGGTAATAAAGCGTATGCTCGAAAACAAGCCTGTCATCATCCACGGCGACGGGACATCTCTCTGGACGATGACCGACAGCCGCGACTTCGCAAAGGGATTTATCGGTCTTCTCGGCAATCCGCACGCTATAGGCGAGGCGTTCCAGATAACGAACGACGAAACTCTCACCTGGAACATGATATACGAAACTATCGCAAAAGCTCTCGGAGTAAAGCTGAGACCGTATTATGTGTCCTCGGAATTCCTTGCATCGGTCAGCGATTACGATTTTAAAGGAAGTCTTATCGGCGACAAGGCAAATTCGGTGGTATTCGACAATACAAAGCTGAAACGCGCCGTACCCGATTTCCGTCCGTCCATAAGATTTGAAGAAGGTATAAAGCACACTCTTGACTACATCCTTTCACACAAGGAGTGTCAGACAGAGGACCCGGAATTCGACAAATGGTGCGACAAGGTAATATCCGCACTTGAAAACGCCAGGAAGGAGATCGTGAATGGTTGATGTAAAAGGACGCTGGGCGCTGATAACAGGCGCTTCAAGAGGTATCGGAGCACTTGCGGCGGTATTCATGGCTGAAAAAGGCTGCAACCTTATACTCCACAGCAGAGAAAAAAGTCACTGCGACAGGATAATGTCGGAGGTCACCGCACTGGGAGCAAAGGCTTATGCCGTTTCCGCACCGCTCAATGACACAGATGCGGTAAAGAATATGCTCGATGAGATAGACACTCTCGGCGTTGATGTCGATATCGTGCTCAACAATGCGGGTATGCAGATAGCGTACCGCACACAGTACTATGATACGCCGGTCTCGGATTATACCGAGAGCTTTCTGATAAATACAGTCTCCCCCGCTATGATATGCTACCATTTTCTCCCTAAAATGACAGCACGCGGTTTCGGACGTATCGTCAATACAACGAGCGGCATACGTCTTGAGCCTGAGCAGGCAGGCTATTCCGCAAGCAAGGCAGCGCTCGACAAGATAACGATCGACCTCGGCTCGAAGATACAGGGGACGGATGTCATGATAAACCTCACCGATCCGGGCTGGTGCAGAACGGATCTCGGCGGGAGCCACGCCCCGAACGCCCCCGAAAGCGCGATACCCGGAGTTGTAGTCGGCGCATTCGTCGATGACAAAAGATCGGGCAGATATTTCGGCGCACAGGATTACACAGGGCTTTCCATCGAAGAAGCGGTCGCAAAGGCAGAAATGCTCGGAAGTCCGTATTGATAAAAAACAAGCGTCCGCACACCGTAGATCGGGTGTGCGGACGCTGTATATCTATTAGTTTTCGCCGCTGTTCTGATCCTGATAAAGATGACAGCACACAAAATGTCCCGGTTCGGCTTCTGTCTGGACAGGAGCTTTTTTCTTGCATATCTCCATGCACTGCGCACAGCGGGTATGGAACTTGCAGCCCTCGGGCGGAGAAGCGGGAGAAGGCACCGAGCCTTCGAGAACTATCCTGTTCGTCTTCTGAGAGGGATCAGGAACGGGTATCGCCGAGAAAAGTGCTTTCGTGTACGGGTGGAGCGGGGAATCGAATATCTTCTCCTTCGTGCCGTACTCGACAATATTTCCGAGATACATTACTCCGACAGAATCGGAGATATGTTCTACTACCGAAAGATCGTGCGATATGAATAGATAGGTAAAGCCGTATTTCTCCTGAAGGTCGTTCAGAAGGTTTATTATCTGCGCCTGTATCGAAACATCGAGCGCAGAAACAGGCTCGTCGCACACGATGAATTCCGGTTTCAGAGCCAGTGCCCTTGCGATGCATATCCTCTGGCGCTGACCGCCGGAGAATTCGTGCGGGTATCTCATCTTGTGGAACGGCTGGAGCCCGCAGTCGCTCATTACCTTGTCGATATAATCGTCGTACTCCGACTTGGGCACTATCTTGTGCTCGCGGACTGCCTCTCCGATTATCTCTCCGACAGGAAGTCTCGGCGAAAGGCTCGAAAACGGATCCTGGAATATGATCTGCATCTTCGTCCTGTAATCGCGGTTCATTTCCTTGTTGGGGATATCATATACTTCCCTGCCGTTGAAAAGCACCTGTCCGCCTGTTTTTTCGCCTGCCAGACGGAGTATCGTCCTTCCGACGGTGGTCTTGCCGCAGCCCGACTCACCTACAAGTCCCATTGTCGTACCGCGCTCGATGTTGAACGTAACGCCGTCCACGGCGCGGACATAACCGACAGTTCTCGAAATAACACCGTCCTTTATCGGAAAGTATTTTTTCAGAGAATTTACCATGAGGATATATCTGACATCATACTCAACGGGGGTATAGTCATTGACGGTCTTCATAATATCATCCATCACGATTCACCTCCGTCATCTGCGGTGCTGCCGTTTTCCCACAGTCTGCACGAGACCTTGTGCGTTTCGGAAAGACTGTACTCGCAGGGATATCCTTGTGAACATCCGGGCAGCTTCTTTTCGCACCTGTCCCTGAAATAGCAGTACTTTGGCATATTTACGGGATTCGGCACCTTGCCTGGGATAGAATAGAGCCTTTCCGCCCTCTTCCCGACAACAGGCTTTGACGCCATAAGTCCTATGGTATACGGATGAGAGGGATGCTCGAAGATATCGGCAGCAGTCCCCTTCTCCACGACCTTGCCCGCATACATGACAACTACATAGTCTGCCATCTGTGCGATAACGCCGAGATCGTGCGTTATAAGCATTATCGAGGAATTGATCTTGTCCTTGAGCCCTGCGAGCAGATCGAGTATCTGCGCCTGTATCGTAACATCGAGCGCAGTCGTCGGCTCGTCCGCGATGATTATGCTCGGGCTGCACGCGAGCGCCATGGCTATCATTACACGCTGGCGCATACCTCCCGAAAGCTCGTGGGGATACATGGAATAAACACCCTTGCTGTTTGCTATGCCGACCATATCGAGCATTTCGATAGTGCGCTCGGCGATTCCCGCCTTGCTCAGTCCCTTGGTATCATGCAGGGCTATTACCTCATCGACCTGCGCTCCGATACGGAACACAGGATTGAGAGACGTCATCGGCTCCTGGAATATCATAGAGATATAATTCCCGCGCAGGCGCTGCATCTCACGCTCGGGCATCTTTGTGACATCCACTGCCTTGTCGCCGAGATTCAGACGTATCTGTCCGCCTGTGACCTGTCCCTGCGGGCGCTGCAGAAGCTGCATCAGCGAAAGCGATGTAACGGATTTTCCGCATCCCGATTCGCCAACCACTCCGACCACCTTGCCCTTGGGTACATCGAACGACACGCCGTCCACCGATTTGACGACGCCTGCATCGGTATAGAAAAAGGTATGCAGATCGTCAAATTCAACGGCATTTGCCGGATCCTTCATAGTGGTCACATATTCGGATTCGGGTATTTTCTTTCTTTTTCTTGATCTTTCGAGTTTTTTAAGTGTATCGCGGTTCTCCTTCTGGATGCGTCTTGCCTCTTTCCGGTCAAGATAACCGCTCTTTGATCTGTCTGCCATTCCGTTATCCCCCTTATCTCTTCATTTTGGGGTCGAATGCATCGCGCAGACCGTCGCCCAAAAGGTTGAACGCAAGCACCGTCGCCAGCAGACAGATGCCCGCCGGTATCCATATAAACAGATAGGTCGTAAGGACATATGTGTTGTTGACATCGTTGATGATGTTGCCCCATGACGCAAACGGATACTTTACACCGAGCCCGAGGAACGAGAGCGTAGCCTCGGTGATTATCGTGCTGCCGAGACCCATTGTGCTCGTTACTATGAGCTGCGGGATAACATTGGGGATCAGATGCTTGAATATGCGCCTTGATATGCGCATACCGCACGCTTCCTCAGCTGTCATGAACTCCTGCTCGCGCAGAGAGAGTATCTGTCCTCTTACAAGTCTTGCAACGCCCGCCCAGCCGAGTATGCCGAGTATCAGCATCAGCCAGAACATTCTCTGTGCCGAAGGCATACGCTGCGCATCCATTGCCGCACCGATGATTATGATTATCGGCAGAGAGGGGATACAGTAGAATACATCCACTATCCTCATTATCAGCTCATCCACCCAGCCGCCGAAATAGCCTGCGACACCGCCGAGCACTACTCCGATAGCTGTCTCGATGAATACTACGATGAAGCCGATTATCAGCGATACTCTGCCGCCGTACATCAGACGTGTGAGCATATCCATACCGTTCTTATCGGTACCGAGAGGATGCTCTGCGGAAGGGAACGCATAAGTGTCTATGACCTGTGTCGTCCTGAACTGCTTTATCTCCCAGGTGTCCTTTGCAGCGTCATATTTGAGCTGATATTCCGAGCTGTTGTACTCGAAAGATGTGCGTCCCGCTTCGAGAGCCGCTATCAGCTCCTCCCTGAAGCCGGAGGTTATGACCGCATCTGCCATTATCGCCTGTATCACATACTCGCCGACATCGGCAACAGGCGTTCCCGATGCATCGGTAACGACACCGCCCTCGTCGAGCGTATAGGTCGTACCATCCGCCTCAAAGGAGGTCTCGCCGGCATTGTCGGCCTTGAGAGCATTGGATACAAATTCAAAGGAAAGCTCCGTCGTGCCGTCGGAAGGCGTGACTATAACAGTCGTTGCGATACCGATCAGCGTATCTCCGGAATAGAGCTCATACAGACTGTCATTGTCGCTGCGTATGGAATACTCCGTGCCCTTGTATTTGAATACATTCTTTTCCGTCTGCATATTGACAACCATCTGCGCCTGTATGATCGAGGAAAAATCCTGATCCGGAGCGCCTCTGAAACGGTAGTCCTTATTCTTTACAGCCGCGCCGAAGCTCTTCATTATCTGCTCGTTCCTGTAGAACTGCTGTGCTTCGGTATAGGGCGACAAGATACCTCCGATAAACGAAAAAGCGAACATCAGCAGCAGTATCACAAGACCCACTACTGCGATCTTATTGCGGAAAAACCTGCGTCTTACCATCGCGCCGGGCGACAGCACCTTTACACGCCTGTCATCGTTGAGCGAGAGCTGCTCCTCTGCGCCTTCATCGGCGGGAGCAGCCGCCTCGTTCATTTCCGGCTCATTACTTAAATTATTGCTCATCCTCAGTCCTCCTACGCAACTCTTACGCGCGGATCGACCACAGCGTAAAGGATATCGGAAAGCAGGTTTCCGAGCAGTGTGAGCACTGCCATAAATACAAGATAGAACATCGAGAACGGTATATCACCGCTCACCATCGACTGATAGGATACATATCCTATACCGGGGATGGCGAACAGTGTCTCCGTTATCAGCGCACCCGCGAAAAGTCCCGGGAGCGAACCGCCTACGATAGTGACGATGGGTATAAGGGTATTTCTGAATGCGTGGTGGAATATGACCCTTCTTTCGGAAAGACCCTTTGCCCTTGCTGTGCGTATATAATCGGAATTGAGCACCTCAAGCATATTCGTTCTCGTGTATCTCATGAGCGAGCCCATAGATACAACGACGAGCGTTACTATCGGGAGCACGAGATGCTTTGCCTGATCGAGTATCTTCCCTGTCTGTGAGAGCTGCTCATAATCTCTTCCGACAAGACCGTACAGGTCGAACCAGCCGAGCTTCACCGAAAACAGCAGCTTGAGCAGGGATGCGAAGAAGAAGGTCGGGAGCGATATACCCGCAAGTGCGGCGACCGATATGGTATAGTCCGTTTTGGAATACTGCTTTGTAGCCGCCAGCACGCCGAGGGGGATCGCTATCAGCATTTCGATAACGAACGCGATAAGACCCATAGTGAACGATATCCATACAGAATCATTGAATTTTTCCAGCACAGGCACCGACCATTTCCAGCTGTCGCCGAAATTTCCGCGGAAGACCTCGCCGATCCACTGTATATACCCCGGGAGGATACCAACATCCATATGATACATCGCAGTGAGCTGCTCCATCCATTCGTCATAGGACTTGGAGCCGGGAGCCATGGATTTTGTCATCGCCATGCTCTCGATATACGACGTCGGGAGACTGCGCATCAGCCCGTAGATGATAAGTCCCGTGAAGAACAGTATCACCACCGAGATGAGCAGTCGCTTAATTATATAAGTCCGCATATTACTGCACCATCTGCATATAGTCCATCTCGCTGTACCATCTGTAGAATGAGGTAATATCGGGAGTAACTGTGTCGATCTTTACGCGCTCTGTCGAGAATACAACGGCATCCTGTCTCTGGTATACAGGCACCTCTGTTGCCCAGTCAACGATGATATCGAGGCAAGCCTTGTAAAGCACCTTTCTTGTTGTCTGATCTGTTGTTGTACGCGCCTGGAGTATGAGCTCATTGAGATCCTCATCAGATATAGAATACATATAGTTGGAGCCGCCTGCTTCCATACTGTCATTTCCGCTGAAATAGATCTGATACATATCCGGGTCGGGAGTTGCGCCCCATGCTGCGCACCAGATGGGCACTGTTCCCGCACGCAGACCGTTCCACATCTCGTTGGGGTCGGAAAGGTCATTTATCCTGAGAGTGATGCCTATATCCTTGAGTGCGTTGGAAGCATCGGTAAGGAGCTGGAACGAGGGGTGATCGCCTGCGCCGCCGCCGGGGATCATTGCTTCATATTCAAGTGATGCTCCCTCGGGTGCTGCTGTTACCTTCCCGTCTGTTACAGTAAAGCCCGCAGCCTCGAAATAGCCGAGAGCAGCCTGCTTTGCAGCCTCGAATCTCTGATCGTCGGTCATGCCGGAGGTATAGATCTCACCGCCGTTGACATCCTTGGAGAATGCGATGGAATAGCCGTCATCGGTAGGCATGGGAGCTGCCCAGGAGGTATTGGATATAGGATAGTTTACGACCGTTGCGATATCGCCGTAGTAGGAATCAACAGCTCTGTCGCGGTATACTGCGAATATCGTAGCGAATGCCTTTCTGAAATCCTTGGACTGCTCGGAATCGGGAACGCCGCCGATGCTCATGAGCTTTGCGTTCATGCCGATATAGCCGTAGCCGAGTGTATCGTATGTGAAGGTAGTGATCTTGTCACCCGTGGTCTGACCGTTCGAGTTTGCGGCGCAGATAGCGCCCCTTGTTTCAGCGCCGTAGGAAGGCATAGTAACATCACTCGTGCCTGTTGTGATACCGTTGAGCTTATCTGCCTCCTGCGACTCGATATAATTAAGATGTCCGATTATCGGAGCGCCGAGGAAATAGTTCTGGTTCGCATCAAGATTAAGGATACCGTTTGCATACTTGCTGAATACATACGGACCTGCGCCGAGAGGCTGGGAGGTCTTCGCACGTACAGAGGAGATATCGCCCTTTGTGAAGCCGAACTTATGACCGTCATAGTCATATTCGCTTCTGTTTCCGTAGTAGTGGAGCGGAGCGATAGGCACAGCGAGCTGATATACCATTGAAGCGTTTGCTTCGGTAGCAACGACTCTTATATTATAATCGTCGATCTTCTGTATACCGGAGATATGGTCTACGGAATTGCCGGTCTCAACGCCCTTGAGGTATTCAGGATCAAGGAGCGAGGAGAACGCCGTATCTGCGACCTCTGTAGATGTAGCATCCTGTATCGTATCATAAGCTGCTACGATAGCATCCCAGAAAGCCTTTGCATCGGCGCCTTCATCGAGGGTATATCCCCATGTTGCTGCACAGGCTGCAACACTGTCATCTGCGGCATTATAACCGTTAGCCTTGCAGAAATCGACTATGCTCTGTGCAAATGCGGGGCCTGCGGTATTGTCAACATTGTCCCAGAACGCTGTCTGCGTGGATTCGTCCCAGTGTGAGAAATCGGTATTGTCCCTGCCGGCTGTAAGGAGCAGATCCCAGAGAGCGGACATACCCTGTCTGTACTCGGTCATGCCCTCGATAGGCATCGAGAAAAATACTGCGGAGCCGTCATATGTGGGATCGGCGAGCACATACATCGAGAATATGACATCATCAGCTGTCATGGGTGTGCCGTCGGAGAATTTGATATCATCGCGGAGCTTGAAATCATAGAATACCGTTCCATCGGGATTTTCCGTGACGGTAAGATCGGAAGTTCCGAAATAGCTGTAGCTCGTGCCGTTGTACTCCCTGCTCTCGCCCTCGATGCCCTTGTATACGACCTCGCCTCTTCTGTCTGTGGAAAGAAGGCCGATCTGTGTAAAGTCTACGATATACTGGTCATAGGCAGTCTCAGCGAAGAACGGTGAAAACTTTCCGGAGAGAGTATCTTCGCCGTATACGATAGTCATATCCTGTACCGTAGCCTGCTTCTCCTTCATCTCGCCGGGTGTGGGAGCAGCCGTTTCGCCGGCAGCCGTCTCGGCAGCAGCCGTCGTATCAGCGGGTGCGTCCGCTGCGGGAGCAGCAGTGGTCTCGGCAGCAGCGGCAGTGGTCTGTGCCGGAGCAGCTGTCTCGGCAGGCTGCTGTGCAGAGCCGCCGCACGCGGTCAGCATAGACGCTGAAAGCGCTGCGATAAGCATGATAGACAATACCTTTTTCTTGTTCATGATGATTTATCCTCCTTAGTGAGTTTCCTTTTCCCAGTGCATACCCTTCAGGGATGCCCCGTAAAAAATGCCGCAGATGCCGCAGAGCAGCATCAGAGCCGCATAGCATACCGCCGGAAGGGAAAATATCCCCTCTCCAGAAAAAAGCGGAAGGATCCCCGTGACTGCTGCGGCAAAAGCAGTCAGCGCCAGCAGTACCGCCTTGACTTTTCCTCCGGAAACTGCCCTGTCATAGATATATGAACGCAGTCTTCCCTTTGAGATCACGATGCGTGCGCAGTCAAAGCATACCGTAAAGCTGAGTATGAATGCAGCGATATAGGCAAATACCGCAAATGCGGAACCGTCGGTCTTTGTAGTGATGCATCCCGATATGACAGCGGAAATGATAGCCCCCGCCGCCGAGAGCGCCGGTCTTTTCATCATCCTGCCGGGCTCTCCGGATAGAACATATATGTCCCCCTTAAAGCTGTATGTACCGTTCTCTGAGGTGCCGATCTGATCCAGTATCCTGCTGTTCCTAAATGACATAATATAGCCTCACCACTCCGCCTGCATTTATTATACCGGATCAAAACAGTTCTACAGGCAGTTCCTGCTGTTTATCTGCTGTGTATTCTGCCTTGCACAATACCTGTTATTATAACACGAATCGTCCAAAAATACAATAGTACATCAGCAAGTTTCAAAATTCATTAATTTTTTGTTAACTTTTGTACGGCTTATACTCTATTCTCTGCCGCAAAGCGTATTTTTTGCGTGATTATTTCGCATCCCGAAGCCTTTTTACGCCGGATAACGGAAAAAAGCAGCCGGTCACAGGCTGTAAACAAACAACATTTGTTTACAGTTTTACAAAATCATTGACAATAACGGGTAAAAATGTTATTCTGTATATACAGGAGCACATTATTGCTCTGCAATTTGTACAAACAGTGCATATATGACACGAAAGGCAGGGTGTTTGACATGAACGTTACGGCAGATGAAGGACTCATCCCGCAGATGCTCACCCGTCAGGAGATAGAATGCTCCTGCTGTGAGCTCGGGGATATCGTCCCCGATGAAACGAAGGAATATGATATAGTCGTTGTCGGTGCTGGCGCGGCGGGAGTACCCGCTGCGGGCATGGCAGCAGAACTCGGCGCAAGGGTCGCGCTGCTGCAGAAGGAATCGAACGTGGTATCACAGGGCAACTGCGGCTCTGCGATAATAAAGTCGAGATCGACAAAAGCCGGCATAGAAAAATGGATACATCATACCAACAGTCTCTGCGACTGGAGAGCCGATACAAAGCAGCTCAGAGCCTATGCCGAGCATTCCGAGGAAGCGCTGATGTGGTTCTGGAACCGCGCAGGCATGACAAAGGAGACTGAATACGGCGACGGAAGCAAAGTGGACAGCAACAAGAACAGCGCCGAGCTCCTGAACGACGGTGACAAGCTCTGTGCCTTCATCAGCACGAGCGGCGATTTCACGGGAGTGTGGCACGACAGGAACAACACCTATGACTACGGCGACGACCACTGCTATTTCTGGGCGCCGTGGGTGGGTCCCAAGCCCCTGAACGTCGGGAACGCGCTCAGGAAGATAGTCGCAAATATAAGTGAAAAATGCCCGGACTTCAATACATTCTTCTCGACTCCCGCCGTAAGGCTCCTGACCGACGGTGAAAGAGTGACCGGTGTCATCGGCAAGACAGCGGACGGGAAATACATCCGCTTCAACGCATCGAAGGCTGTCATACTCGCAACGGGCGATTATACCAACAACCCCGCAATGGTAAAGCGCTGGTGTCCCGATATAGCAGGTTTTGACAAGAAGCAGAGGGGCAAGACGGGCGACGGGCATATACTTGCCATGAGTGCCGGCGCCGTTATGGAGAATACAGGCCACACGAAGATGATGCACGATTTCGATTCCGCGCTCATGTTCGAGGAGCCGTTCCTCTATCTCAATATGGAAGGCGAACGGTTCACCAATGAATATACGGGCTTTGTGTATATGGGCAATATCCTCAGATATCAGCCGTCATACAAGGGCTCTATGCTCGATCCCGACCACAAGGACGGCTCGAAGGGCTGGTACTGTACGATCTACGACAGCGATTATGTGAACTGGCCGAAGGATGAATTCGTCAGCGGTATGGTGCCGCCCGCAGTAATGGAAAAATTCATACCCGGCGCTGTCGAAGATCCCAAGGGAGTATTCAAGAATCTGATAGATCTTCACAGATGCGATACTCTCGAAGAGCTTGCGCATGAGCTCGATATCCCGTATGACAGGATGAAGGCGTCCATAGACAGATACAACAGTCTCTGTGAAAAAGGCAGCGATACCGATTTCGGCAAGCCTTCAAAATATATGCACAAGATCGAAAAAGCGCCTTTCTGGGGCGCACGCAAACACATCCGCGTATCTGCGGAGGTATCGGGCGTTATAGTGAACGAGAACTGTCAGGCTCTCGATTCCTGCGGCAGACCGATCACCGGACTGTACTGCGCGGGAAATCTCGGCGGTCCGTTCTACGGCGGCGCGGATTATCCGTTCCACCAGACAGGGCTTTCACTGGGAAGATGCTATACCTCCGGTATCATCGCCGCAAAGCATTCTCTCGGGAAACTGTGATATCCCGCATCATCAAGTATAACACCAACTGACGAAAAAGGAGGAACACACCATGAAAAAAGGGAAAAAAGGTCTTGCTGTCATCGCAATGGCGGCAGTTATGCTGACACAGCTCATGCCGATGACAGTATTCGCAGACGACTATCAGACCTACTATTCGGACGAATATCCGTGGTTCAGCCGTTCGACGGGATATTATTACTCCTCGGAGGAATCAGCCAAGAGCCAGGGCGCATATGATCTCATTTTCTACGGTCCTCAGTCAAGTATAGATTCCTCGAAATACCCGTCATCGGCATATCCGTGGTATGAAGAGAATACAGACAAATATTACCGTTCGAGAACCGATGCACAGAATGCAGGCGGGAACAGCGCAAGGATCACTTACTTCGATCCCTCGACCCTGGATTATTCGACATATTATACTTCCTCATACCCGTGGTATAATTCATATACGAACAGATACTACCGCTCGAAATCCGATGCACGGAACGCAGGCGGCGGCGAATACTATGTGACATACATAAACTCGAATACATATGATTATTCGACATACTATACCTCTTCGTATCCGTGGTATAATTCGTATATGAACAGATACTACCGCTCGAAATCCGACGCGACAGCGGCAGGCGGCGGTGCATCCTATGTGACGTACATAAACTCATACGATTATTCGACATATTATACCTCTTCTTACCCGTGGTATAATTCGTATACGAACAGATACTACCGCTCAAAATCGGATGCGCAGAACGCAGGCGGCGGAGCGTCTTATGTGACGTACATAAACACATACGATTATTCGACATATTATACCTCTTCATATCCGTGGTATAATTCGTATACAAAGAGATACTACCGCTCGAAAGCGGATGCACAGAACGCAGGCGGCGGAGCATCGTACGTTTCCTACGGGGACAATGCGTCAAATTCATATTCATCCACCTATTCCTCCAACTATCCGTGGTACAATTCGTATACGAAGAGATATTACCGCACGGAATCGGCGGCGATAAATGCAGGCGGCGGATCGAGATACGTTTCCTACGGGGACCACTCGTATTCATCCTCCTACTCCACCACTTATCCGTGGTACAATTCGTATACGAAGAAGTATTACCGCTCGGAATCGGCGGCGATAAATGCAGGCGGCGGCTCGAGATACGTTTCCTACGGAGATCAGGCGATATACGATTATTCCACAAAGTATTCCTCGACCTATCCGTGGTATAATTCATATACAAAGAGATACTACCGCACACAGTCGGCAGCTCTCCATGCGGGCGGCAATTCCTCGAACGTATACAAGGCGACCGGCTCGAACAGCAAGACTACAGCAAAGACAAGCTCGGGCGACCCGTATATCAACGGACACAAGAATCTTTCGGGATGGTCCACTATCGTAAAGTATATCAATGATCTTGACACCGGCGATACCCTCACGGTCCGCATGAACCAGAAGAACGTGATAGACAGCTCGGTGCTCCGTGCAATGAGGGGCAGGGATATCAATGTCCGCTTCATCACCAAAAACGGCATCCGCTGGACTATAAACGGCAAGAACATCTCCAGCACGGCAAGCTTCAGCATCTACAGCAACTACAATTCCAAAGCTATCCCGTCATACCTCTCAAAGAAGGTATCAAGCGGAGCAATAGCCAAATCACAGGTATATCTTTCCTCTTCAAACTCCTATCTCGGCGCACAGGCAGAGGTCACGATCAAGTTCTCGACCAGGAGAGCAGGCTGCAGGGCGGAAATATATCTCTACAGCGAATACTCCGACAAGCTGATAAAAGTCGGCACCTCAAAGGTATCACAGAGCGGTATGCTCACATTTGACGTCGATGCGGGAGGAGCATATCTCATAGTTCTCTCATGACAGTCCGCTTCACGGTATAAGACACCGTAAAAAACAGAATATCCGGGATGATCGGTATAAACTGTCATCCCGGATATTTTTTGACTTATTACAATTACTTTTTATATGATGCAGCCGAGCAGGCTCTTTCTATCACCGAGGCAAGCCTGCGGGGTTCGTGAAGTGCGGGGTCGGAGCTGTTTTCGAGCCGCATGAACCGCACACCGGGGAATTGCTGTTTCAGATACCTGATATCTCTTATGCGGCGGGATCTGTCCTCCTCGGAGAACATATATATCACTCTTGCCGATGAACGGTCTGTATCGTCCTTTATCCCCTGTCCGCCGAGAGCGCGTGAGGTATTGCGGATATTCCTTATGCTCCTGCCGTCATATCTCTCATCCTCTCCGCGCAGTCCGGATATGACCGCCGACGGAGAAGATATGATATCCCTTGCCGTCACGAGCGGCGCGGGAAGTGTTTCGGGAGCGAGCCTTCCGTCCGTCACAGCAGAATATATCCTTATCCTGCCGTCCGAAAGCATATG
>JAILFE010000172.1 GCA_024697725.1 Oscillospiraceae bacterium | reverse complement strand
CAGAGAGTTCCCCGTATCCGAATTCCATCCCGGCAAGGGTCTCCCCGTTAACGTATCCGTAGAAATCATCCTGCGGTCTGACAGATGCCGGTGAAGCAGCATCAACGACAGACGCACCTTCCGTCTCATCCGGAACCATTTCCACGACACACCCGGACATCAGAGGGAGCGCCATGGAACAGATCAATAATGATCCGATAAGCTTTTTCATACCCATACTCCTTATCAATTGTTGTCAGCGTGATACTAACAGCAAAAAAACGTAAGGAGGCGGATGTGTGGCGGAATGTACTTAAGTTGTGGCGAAATGCACTTCGGCTGTACAGCATAGCAGTACACCTGTAGTAACAAGCGGGCACTTCGGACTGTGAAAATCGCTCAACAAAGTGGGTTCAATTCATAAACAATCATATTGCAGGCTGTTTTATGATAGATATTCATTTTACTATGACGAGGTGTGAATAAGTGTATTCTTCATTATTTAAGGATTGTATTTCCCGGCTGCAGGAGTTGCAGGAATAGTGTTCTATAAAATACTTAAGACTGATTAATGACTTCTTACCGTAAACGGTTTTTCCGCCGCTTCGGTCAGTCAGCTCTGCAAAGACAAATGAATCTGTTGCAGACCATTTCTGCAAATTCCATATCATGTGTAACGACGATTATGCCTTTGCCTTCATCGGCAAGTCCTCTCAGAACTTTATGTACGGAGACCATGCTCGCATAATCCAGACCGCTTGTCGGCTCGTCTAAAAGAAGGATTTCCTTGGATGAAGCCTTTGATACGGCGAGTGCCAGACGCTGCTTTTGTCCGCCTGAGAGACTTTGCGGGTGACGTTCGGATACATCTGCAAGACCGACTTCGCCGAGCAGCTTTTTTGCCATCTCGTTATCCGTGCCCGGATTGCCAAGACAACATTCATTTTCGCAACTGTCAGAAAAGAGCTGATAGTTTACATCCTGCATTACCATACCGAACCGTTTGCGCCGCTCCTGTTCCCCGGCGGGCTTTCCGTTAAGAGAGATCTTTCCTTCGAGAGGTCGGATAAGACCTGACAGAGTGCGGAGAAGAGTGGTCTTTCCGGCACCGTTTATTCCGACGATACCGAGTATCTCGCCTTTGTAAAGGGAGAACTTGACATCGCTTTGGATAATGCTCTTTTTATACCCTAAAGCAAGGTTATCCGCCTCCAAAACAGGCTCCCCCGAACAGGTTTTGGCGGAGGGTTCTGCCGTAACTCCATCTCTTCGGGAAAGCTCTCTTAGTCCAAGTGTTTTCCTGGTATCTTCATCCATCGAGAAAAAGACTTCACCGGAAAAAGACTCTGTTATCTTTCCGCATTCCATGTAGTGCACTGTATCTGCTATACCGTGCAGCCAGGCTAGACGGTGTTCTGCGATCACGATAGTCTTTCCGGCCTTTTTCATTTCCAAAAGTATGGTGCGTATATTATCAATGGCAGAGATATCAAGATTGGCCGTCGGTTCATCAAGGACTATTACCGGTGCACCTGAAACAAATGCTCCGGCAAAGGCTGTCTGTTGCTTTTCCCCACCGGATAATTCAAACATGCTCTTGCCGAGGAGATGCTCTATTCGGAATCTTTTAGCGGCATCATCAAGTCTTTTATCCATCTCCTGTACGGAAACACCGCGGTTCTCCAGAGAATATACGATCTCACTCTCGACATCAGTATTGAAAAACTGCGATTTAGGATTCTGGAATACGCTGGCTGTAAGCTTCGCGATCTCGTACATGGGGATATCTTTGACGGACCTGTTATCTATGGATACTGAGCCTTTGCTTTGACCCGGCACAAGGTGCGGAATAAGACCGTTGATGCTCTTTAATATCGTCGATTTGCCGCAGCCTGAAGCTCCGCAAAAAAGCACACATTCTCCCCTGCGGATACTCAGGTCAATATTTTGAACACCGCTTTCCGTATCTTCCGTTCCATATGAAAAACTGTAGTCAATAAATTTGATCATATCTGCCTCCCATATCGCTGAAGGAAACACATTACCGTTACGGCCAAAGCAAGAACGATCGTCACATAATCTCTCATGCCCATAGGACGGTAGTTTCGGCAGCTTGGCTTTGCGGGATTCTCGATGCCGCGCGATACTGCTGCAGCAGCAAGTTCGTCAGAACTCTTGAGCGAAGAAACAAACAATGGCACGAGATAGCACTCAAACTTGCATGCGATGCGCTTAAAAGGATTGGTTATCCCTGCCGTTATACTCCGCATACGCATAGCATCCCTGATATGCTCCCATTCTTCCTTGAGAGTCGGAATATAGCGTATAGCCACTGCCACGGGAACTGTTACCTTCCTGGATATGCCCATTTGTGTAAGGCTTGCAGACATCTCGCTGACCCGGGTGTTTTTATACAGGAGAACAATACATACCAGCACAGGGAAAAAGTTCCTGACATTTACGACGAACATCGAAAGGATCATGTCTGCAGCTTCCGGAAGCACCGGAAGAAGAACATACTCTGTCAGGACAAAGATCACATATGTCAGTGCGAGCTTGGGCATGAACACACCGCGTCCTGAAAGTAACTGAAGCAAGAACAAAGAGAGCATTATCCCTGTTTCAACCCGTATATCCGTGTTGAGAGAAGCACATGTAGCCGACAGAACGGTTAATATAATGTATGTACGTACATCAAGCTTCATATCAGATGATACCGGCCTTTTTCAGATGCTTTCTCATGATCAGTTTTCCGACGTATGTACCGGCAAAGGTAAGCAGGGCGGTTGATACGATCACTACAAGCCAGAGCGGCTTGACTGAGTACATATCCCGCATCTGAGATACTACTGTCTCATTTATTCCGTGTGCAAGAGCAGCATCACAGTAGTAATCCGTAAACAGGAAACTTTCGGCACTGCCTATCACCGACATATAAAGAGTATATACGATAGCAGCTGCCGTGATCCTCTTCATGCTGTCGCGTTTATTTTTCAGGATAAGTTCTGCCGCAAACGCAAGGAGCAATGCACCGACAGCACCCGTAATTCCCTCTATAAGTCCGCTCGTAAAAAAGTATATGCATGGAACGATGGTGAATACCAGTATTGCTCCGAACTTTGGGACTTTGCAGCATACTATAACGAACAGTATGCCCACAAAAAATGATGCTGCGGCCCCGTATAGGATCGTAGTATAGCCTGATATGTTCATAACGGAAGACAGGATCATTCCCACCATATTCATAAGACTGAGTATTCCGCAAGTTATATAGTCCTTGCCCTGCATTTTTGTATTTGGTTCCATTTGTATCCTCCCGGTATCTATTCTCTGATTCGCCAGCTTCCGGCGTGGTTTTGTTCTTTCCAAAGTTTGGTGTACAGTCCGTCAGATGTGAGAAGCTGCTGATGGGTTCCCTGTTCAGCTATTTTTCCGTCCTGAAGAACCACTATCTGGTCGGCATTGCATACAGACTGCAGTCTGTGCGCTATCACGATCACAGTCTTATCTGCAACCAATTCGGATATTGCATGCTGGATAAGGACTTCGTTCTCGGGATCGAGAGAAGATGTTGCCTCATCGAGCAATATTACGGATGCATCTTTGAGAAGTGCCCTTGCGATCGATATCCTCTGTTTCTCGCCGCCGGAAAGAGTCGATCCGCCTTCGCCTATCATAGTGTTGTATCCGTCAGGCAACGCCATGATGAAGTCGTGGCAGCATGCTCTTTTTGCAGCCTCCACCACCTCCTCGCGGGAAGCATCGCTTTTGCCCATTTTTATGTTTGCTTCCACAGTATCCTGAAAAAGATATACGTCCTGGAACACCATACTTATATTTCCGATAAGATCTTCTGTCTTCAGTTCTTTTACGGGCACTCCTCCAAATAAGATCTCACCGGAATCTGCATCCCAGAAACGGGCAATAAGCCTGGTGATCGTGGATTTGCCGGAACCGGAAGGCCCGACCAGCGCAGTAACGGTCTTGGCCGGAAATGAGAGGCTGATATCATGTAAGACCTCTTTGTTTCCGTAACCGAATGAGACGTTTTTGAACTCTATGTCAGAGCTTTTGGAGACTGCGCTTACAGAAGGCTCCTGAAGGGGCTTTTCCTCGAAAAGGGAACGGATCCTCCTTCCGCTTCTCGTCGTACGTGAAAGATCGGCGATAAAGGTGAACAGCGACAGGACCGGATCATAAATGGTCAGAGTCAATAGAAGAAATGCGATGAAATAAAAGGGCGGCAATTCGTTATTGATCATCAGAAACGTTCCGGTGAGCATGACCACGGAAATCCCGCAGTTAAGCGTAAAGCGGCCGAGCATGCTTACCGGCAAGGCCGCCTTTGTCTCGATGTTAATCGAAGCCTTGCGCTGATTATCGAGAGTAGTTTTCAATGTTTCAAAATGACCGCCGGCCATATTGAAAGCCTTTAAGGTACGGATCCCTCCGACATATTCAAGTATGCCTGATGCTGCTTCCTGCTGGGCTTGCTGAAGTTCCGCACCTTCTTTTTCCATACGCTTCATCGATAATAATGCAAAAGGCAGAGAGAGCGGAATTACTGCAAATACTGCGGCCATCATCTTGATGTTGAAAGCAGATAAAGCAATTATTGCAAGAGTAAAGCGTATCAGTACCGTAGCTGCCTGCGGGAGTATCTGCTGCGCGAAAGTCTCGATTTCCGTGTAATCCCTGAGCAGTACTGTCGAAAGATCACCCGCATCACGTGATGAAAAGAATCCCATGCTCAGTTTTCTTAAATGCTCACCCATTTCTATGCGCGAAGTCTTCGTTGTCCCGGCAAAGCCTATGCAGAAATCAAGATATGATTTTTTGCGTATAAATAGATAGGCAATAGCCTGAACAACGAGTATTCCCGTCAGTATCCAGATACGGTCCGCCGGAAGGCTGATCTCCGGCGATGCGATCGGCATCAGAAGGACATATACCGCAAGGACCATAACAGCATAAGGAATAGATACTACAAAACTGTCAAACAGACACCATAAAAGAAGCTGCAGATATTTTTTTGTCTGACCCAAGGTCATCGTTTTAAACCATTCTTTGAAATGTCTCATACTTTTGACTCCATTCCTTTGATGGTCCAGTTATTACGCCTCTCGTTGGCATCGACCATTTCTTTATATTCATTACAACGCGCAAGCAATTCCATGTGCTTTCCGCAATCGAGCAAATGACCATCCTTCATGATTAGGATCTGGTCGGCTTTTTCGATCGTCTTGAGCCTGTGAGCGATTATGAGTACCGTTTTATCCTTAGCCATCCTTGCGAATGCATTTTGTATCTTTGCCTCGTTTTCTGCATCAGCATATGCTGTAGCTTCATCAAGTATCACTATCGGTGTGTTGCGGAGGAAGACCCGGGCTATTGACAGGCGCTGCTGTTCGCCGCCCGAGAGAAAAGCACCGTCTCCGCCGATAACGCTTTTATAACCGTTTGGAAGAGCCATTATCACGTCATGTATCTCTGCTGCCTTGGCAGCTTCTATTACCTGTTCCATTGATGCTTCTTTGTTACCCATTCTGATATTGTTTTCGACAGTATCATGGAAAATAACACTTTCCTGGAATACATAAGAGACCAAATTACTTAGTGTTTCTGCGGAAAAATCCCTAAGGTCGGTCCCACCGATCTTTATGACACCGTTGTCCGGATCGAAAAATCTTAGAAGAAGAGCGGCCAGTGTGGATTTCCCGCCACCCGAAGGTCCTGCCAATCCCGTGATCGTTCCCTGCCCAAGTGTGCAGTTGACATTGTTTACGGCTTTAATCCCGGGTGTGTAGGAATATGAGACTCCGCTGATCTCTATATCAAAACTTCCGGGCATGTTACAGCCGCCGCATACAAGCTCAGGAGTCTTAAGGATGCCATCCATGCGTTTTACACCTTCAGTTATCCTTCCGGAGAGAATTACCATCTGCATCATGTTTTCCATCGGTTCCCTGAGACCTGTCCCTACCAGAAGAAACAACAATGCGACCGGAAGATAGTCGATATAGCTTTCCGCTCTTGAGAGGATCCATGCGCTTGAAGGCAGCAGGAAGAGGAGCTGCGCTCCGAAAAACACATAATAAGCTGACATTGGCCAGGCATTGGCACGGGCAGTCTTATCAACAGCAGATACAAACCTGTTTATGTCACCCTCATATCTGCGGAATGCAGCAAGAGAACGGTTGAATATCTTTATAACGGGCATTCCGTGAATATACTGAACGATGGTACCCTGCATAGCCTCCTGACTGTCATGCATCTCAATCTGCAAAGATGCCTTATCCGGCCTGACGAGACACAATGTCAGCAGCACTAACGAAATTATGATCGGAACCAGTGTAATCAGGGCAAGACGCCAATCCATGACAAACAGATAGATCAAAGTGAATACCGGAGTTGCGATCGAAGAAGCAATGTCACATAAGTGATGGGCAACAAAGATCTCAACCTGTTCCGTATCATCGGACAGGATCTTCTTTATACCGCCTTGTGTTTTACCTGTAAAAAAACCTGAAGGGAGCTTTCCGAGCTTCCCCAAAAGCCGGATGCGGAGTTCATAGATAATGTCATAAGCCGCCGTGTGGGCAAGCGCTGAAGAGCTGTAGGCACATATACCATACACCAGTGCTGCCGCAAAGGTTATTCCCGTAAAAAGCATTATCCTGTTTTTATCCATTCCGGAAATATCATTGTAAGAGCCAAGCATCGTCACGATTATCCCGTAAATAGTGAAATATGGAACGAGCTTAGCAGCCGAAGACAGTACTGAAAGCGCACATGCAGCCACAAGCTTTGTTTTCTTTTTGCCGGCGAGTTCCAGCAACCTCAGGAATCCGCTCTTTTCCTTACCTTCATTCATATATAACCTGCTTCTGACCGGATCAGTTATGCATCCGCACATAACCCTGCCGGCCACACATATTCATCCGGCATGGTTAGCCTTGACTAACTCATGCCGCAAAATAAAAGTCGCAGTGCAATTGTCACACTTGCGACATCCAGGTATGTATGATATATTTCCGTTCGACGGTTTGTCAACGGATAACGTCAAAGTGCTACATTTTCGGGTTTTTGTGACATGAGCATAGGGGGATCTGACCGTGAGAAAAGGAATGAATAAGGCACAGCAGGCCTTTGTAGACGCATTGCTGCAACTGATGCAGGAGAAGCCCTTCGAGCAGATTTCCGCATCTCAATTATCCCGGCTTGCCCAATATGACCGCAGGACCTACTATCGTTATTTTAAGACAAAGAAAGATGTCCTCTATCTATACTGTTCTTCATTGTTGGGTGATCTTGCTTTAGAAATGCGGAAAGAACCACTGACGCCATATTCGGGTTTTCTCTCTTTTTTTGAATTCTGGAATGAACACCGGGATTTTCTCCTGATCATGGAGAAACAGCATTTGCTTTATTATCTTGGGAGCGAAATTGACAGCCTCATTTACCGGAACGTTGGAATAGTGGTCCATAAGGATCTGCCGGACAATCTCGAGCAGATATCCGAATTCTCACAGTTCGCATATTATTTTACACTTGGAGGGTGTTGGCAGGTGCTGATATTCTGGATCAGGAGCGGAATGAAACAGACCCCTGAACAGATGACCCGGCACATCCTTCAGATCTTCTCTGAAATGCAAAAAATGAATACTGAGTCTCTGCCTTCATAAAGGCAATATTATTATGAAACACTTCGAAGCGGTTTCTTTCAATTCAGTTTTTCTCTTGATGTGATATATTCAAGATTAAGCTTACAACCAGTGATCATCATTTGAAGATGATTAATGTTGTATCGTCTTTTCTTTCTGACAGTTCATTTTTCTGCTAAATCACACTACGATGCTCCCCTATGTCCCAAAGCAGTTTCCAGTTCCTCTACACTATGCGTATGTCCATGTTTTCCTTCATTGATCACATGAACGTGATCATGTGAGTGAACAATAGTATGTGTATGTGTAGTGCCGTCATGTGTATGTATTATCAGATGTGCGTGTGCATGTTTATGGCTATGTATCAATGTATCCCTAACAATAAAGACAGTTCCTGCGATCATTATTATCAGCGCAATAATAAACATCAGCGTGAATCTTTCTTTCAAGAATACAGTTGACAGTGCCACCCCGATAAACGGGGTGATTGCATAATAAGCACTAGTCTTTGCTGCTCCCAGAGTTTTCTGTGCCCTGATATACGTAAATATGCTAAGCCCGTATGCAACAAATCCAAGCATCATTATTAATGCAATATATGAAAATCTGGGGATGCTCTCTCCAAGCACCATAGCAACTATGAACGATCCTGCCCCTGACCCGATTCCCTTTATGGTCACTATCTCATAAGT
>JAILFE010000103.1 GCA_024697725.1 Oscillospiraceae bacterium | reverse complement strand
TGCAAGCAAAGTATCTGCTGAAATATCTGACGGAAGTGATATTTGCAAGCCATTCTTCTCAATACGAATATCAGATGTCGCTCTTGGAACAGCTACAGGCACTATTGCCGGTTCAGATTCCAAACACTGCTCCCGAACTTTACGAAGACGATAGTAATATGTCTTGATATTGATCCCGTTCTGAGCACAGTACGCTGTTACGGTCATACCGCTTTCCTGCTGTGCTTTGATCTGCTCACTCCATTCCTGCAGCTGTACATCTCTCTTGACATTGGTAATAGCTGTCGTTATTTTCATTTCCGTATTCCCCCTATGTCTAATTTAGTCCAGTTTACTCCATAGACTATTTTAGATACTCTAATTTAGTCTACGGAGCTGCTTAGACTTTATTATACATCAGATTCCTTTTTTGAGGAATACGTCGTTTATTTGACGCTTACTTTTATGAAGCAAAACGGCTTATCACATTGCGGTCATCCTCGCGGATAATCATATTGGTGCTGCGGGAATAGAAATTGCCGCTCGTGTCCCACAGTACAGGGACGAATCCGTTTTCGCACAATTTTTCCAGTACATATCCGAGGCATTCGGAGGATGTTGTGTATTCCGCATCTTCTGCGAAGCACTTGTTGTTGTAGCGGGAGGTCGTCTCGCCGAGGAAAACGGGGATATTCTTTTCGGAGAAGGCGTGAACGAGCTTTCCGGTCTGGTCGTCGATATAGTCCTTCCATTCCTTGCCGCCTATCTTGTTTGACCAGAACATCGCGTTGTCAACGTAATGAACCGATACCATTAGTCTGTTCTCGGCGGTATCCTTCGGCATAACGAAATCATCGGCAGTGGTAAGGTCAATATTTGTCCAGTAGCCCGAAACGATGAGCACCCGTGCGGCGTTGTTGGCTCCGGTTGAACGCACCGCATCGACAAATGTCTGATTGAGAGTATTAGTCATGGAGTATGCATCGGCGCGGGGGATGTCCTTCAGTTTGCCGTCTGCGCTGAACTGCGCTCCGCCGAGATATTCATTGTAGCCTTCAAAAACGAGCCTGTGCGGGTAATCCTTGAAATACTCTGCGATCTGCGTCCAGATCGTATTGAAGATCTTCCTGCATTCCTCTTCGGTATGGCGTCTTATCACGAATTCGTCAAAATGGTGGATATTGATGACAACATAAAGATCGTCGTTCAGGCACATATCGGTGATTTCTCTTACGCGTGAGATATATTCGGGGGAGAGCTGCCATTCTCCGTCGTTCTCCATCATATTTCCCCAGAAGACGGGTATGCGTACAGTGTCAAATCCCGCATCCCTTATCCCGTCGATCATTTCCTGAGTAGTCACGGGAGCGCCCCAGCACGTTTCATAATCGTGGGGAGTGTTTATCCCCTTGACCGGTATCCATTCATAGGACGGTTTTTCACAGCCTGCGGCATCGTAAGCCTCCATCGTGTTGCCAAGATTTATCCCTATGCCCATTTCCTTTGCGACTGTGGCTGCATCGGGAAAATCATCCACATCCTCTGCACTTCCAGGTGCTGGTATCGGAATAGATTCGAGCTCGGTCGCGGGCAGAGTAGATATATGCAGCGATATATCATCAGTGCCGTTTCCCGCTCTGCTCCCCGCACAGCCCGAGCACAACAGAGCACATAAGGCTGCACATACAGCGCGTTTAAATATTTTAAGCATTCAAGCACCTCATTTATGTCATTAAAAAACAGCATGATAACAGTATAACATCAAAGAAATTACTTTTTCAATCAGTAATTTGTTAAGATATAGTTAACAGTGCTATATTGAAGACGATTTGGAAGGGAAATTTGTCGAAAATGTAAAGAAAATAAAAAAATCAAAAAAGGACTTGACAAACTGCGATACGTGTGATATACTAATATAGTCGCATGGAATGACAAAACAAAAACGGTATGCGAGTGTAGTTCAATGGTAGAATTCCAGCCTTCCAAGCTGGCCGCGTGGGTTCGATTCCCATCACTCGCTCCAATATGCGCCATTAACTCAGCTGGATAGAGTAACTGCCTTCTAAGCAGTAAGCCGCTGGTTCGAATCCAGCATGGCGCGCTAATATGGTGGATGTAGCTTAGCTGGTTAAAGCGTCGGATTGTGGTCCCGAAGATCGTGGGTTCGAATCCCATCTTCCACCCCACCAAATCGCCCGATCTTGGATCGGGCTTTTTTATATCCGGAAAACATATCTATCCGGCGTATCAGTATGTATCAGAAAGAAGGGTAAGCTTTGAAAAGAGATAAATACATTGCGCTCCTTGCTGCAGTTTCAGTTGCATTATCCGGCTGCCAAAGTGCAGATGCGCCGGTCACGACAACGGAAATGTCCGAAACAGTGAGCACAACTTCAGCAGCTCCCGAAACTTCAGAAAATACGGAGATATCCGAAAGCAATGCAGCCCCGATCAAAAAGCATGATCTGTCGGATATAGAGCTCGGAGAGGAACGGGTGTGGATAAATAAAGCCCAGGAATATGAAGATATCATCTCGAAACTCGGACTTGACAAAAAGAAACAGAATATCATAAAAGGCGTATACCTCGCTGCGACGGATGATGATATACTCTATTTCTATGCATACGATGAGTATGAGATCGATGGAAAAACAAAGCTCGGAGCGTACTCCACCTTCGAGATCGCATCTGCTACCAAGACGTTTACAGCGACTGCGGTTCTGCAGCTCATTGAGCGCGGAGAACTGAGCCTTGACGATACTCTCGGAAAATTCTTCCCGGATTACGAAAAGGGCAGGGACATAACGATATATCAGCTGCTGCATATGCAGGCGGGGATATATGACCATATCAACGAGCCGGAATATTTTTACGGCAGGGGAGATATGGAGACTGTGAAGAAGGTGTTTTTCGACAAGCTCTCCGATGAGGATTTCCTTCAGGCGCTTTACAGTGCAGATCTGAAATACGAGCCCGGCACCAAGCAGAGTTACTGCAACACCGCATATCATCTGCTTGCGATGATAATAGAGCAGGTCACCGGCATGAGCTACGCGGATTATATACAGAAAAATATATTTGATGTATGCGGCATGGAGCATTCGAGCTCGATGAAGATCGGTGATCTTACTACCGTAACGAGTGCCGAAGGCAAAATATCCGAGATAACCGACAACGGATATTCCGTCAGCCCGAATACAGACCGCGGCGACGGAGATATACATACCTGCGCTGCCGATCTTCTTGCATTTGACCGCGAACTGAAAAACGGCAGACTGATAAACGAGAAGTCTCTCGCCGAGATGTTCAATATGGATATGGGCTATGGCTGCGGTATGATGCAGATCTCTCCTAAAATATACGGTCACGACGGCAACAATCCCGGATACAAGACAGTGAACCAGTTTATCGAAACTGACAGCGGGAACATATATATCATCAAGCTGACTCATTATTGATAGTTATGCTCCGATGCAGATGCACGGAGCTTTTTCTTTGAAATGCCTATTGATTTTCCCGTAGAAAAGTGGTATAGTATAAGTGAAGGAAGGTGACGGCATGGACGAATTTCAGGGTATAGACCGTAATGCAAAGATAGTGAAGCTGAAACTCGACATAATCTTCAAGAAGGTGTTCGGAGATGAGAAGAACGAGGACATCATCGCGGCGTTTATCTCCTCGCTGCTTGAGATACCCCGCGAGAGCATAAAGAAGGTATATATCGAAAACGTGGAGCTCCCGCCGGAGCAGCTCGATCAGAAATTCAGCCGTCTTGACCTGAAGCTCGACATCGATGGACGGCTCGTCAATATCGAGATGCAGGTCAACCGCGAGAATGATTTCAATGAGCGCACGCTTTTTTACTGGGCAAAGCTCTACAGCGAGGAGCTCAGAGAGAGCGAACCCTACAGTACTCTCAAACAGACTATCTGTATCAATATAATCAATTTCAACCAGTTTGACTGTCCGGATTATCATTCGCATTTCAAGGTGCTCGAAACAGAACGCCATGAGGTGCTTTCGGAGAAATTCTCGATACATTTCTTCGAGCTGAAAAAGATAAAGTCGGCAGCAAGGAACAAACCGATGGAGGACTGGCTGAACCTCATCAACGCGGAAACGGAGGGCGATCTTATGGATATCCAGACAACGACAGGGATTCCCGAGGTACAGAAGACCATAGTAATGCTGCGCACTCTCAGTGCCGACGAAAAGACCAGGCAGGAAGCCTACTACCGCGAGAAGCGCATTCATGACGAAGCAAGCGCATTAAGCAGTGCAAGGGAAGAAGGCAGAGCAGAAGGCAGAGCGGAAGGCAGAGCGGAAGGCAGAGTCGATCGGGACAACGAGCTTATCGCGAAATGGCGCAGCAAGGGATATTCCGACGAGCAGATCAGAGAGCTGCTGTCTTGATACAACAACACAAAAACAAGCAGGAGGCATACTACAAGATTTGTGCAGATATTTGATCTATGTGCGAAGATTTGTGCGAAATTGGAATAAGATTTGAGTATAATATATAAGATGATTGGATACCATGATAAAAAGTGCAAAAAGACATATAAAAGCATCATATTTTTGCTTGTCGCTGTAACAATAATATTTGGGATTATTATTGCTCCGTCTTTGTTTAGAAACACATTCAAATTCAATATTGAATATTATAAAGATGGTGATCTGTGTCCGGGTAATATGTATACTGTAACGAGCAATAAAGAATTAAATACTAAAAATGATTATTATTATTTTTCTGATGTTAAAGTGGGGAATTATAAAATCATTGTTCGGGATAATTCATCACCTTATGATACCATAATTCTTGATTTTAACAATTGTATGGGATATGATCTTAAGCCGGTGAAGATCAAAATGAAAATAAGGGTTGAAACATTTTCTGACGATCCAAATGTAAATGTGTATATTTCTGATATGATTTCCGGTGAAAGCAGAAGCTCAGAAATAAAATGCAATGACAATAATGAATATATATATAGTTGGTCGAATGCGTAAATCACTAAGGTGATTTGCTCAGATAGCTGCCAACACCGGCTGACCAAGGCTTCGGTTATTTAGTACGCGTATATAAATACAGCCCCCTGCTGCAAGAGGTTGATCTTGCAGCAGGGGGCTGTATGAATGTCAGCACTGTTTATAACAGTGCTATTCCGTTTTCCGAGCATTTTTCGATCATATCTTCCGGCCAGATCGAGGACTGCACCTCGCCGATATGAGCTTTTTCCAGAAGGAACATACAGAGCCTTGACTGTCCGATGCCTCCGCCGATCGTAAGCGGCAGCGTATTGTCAGCGATCATCTGGTGATACTTGTACTGCAGCCTGTCTTCGGCTCCTGCTTCGATTAGCTGTGTTTTCAATGAATCGGCATCAACTCTGATACCCATTGACGATATCTCAAGTGCATTGTCAAGCACATCATCCCTGAAAATGATATCTCCGTTGAGTGCCCAGTCGTCATAGTCGGGAGCTCTGCCGTCATGCTTTCTGCCGCTTTTCAGCACTCCGCCGATCTGCATTATGAATACAGTGCCGTGCTCCAGAGTTATGAGCCTTTCGCGCTCCTTGGCACTCTTGTCGGGATATCTGTCTTCAAGCTCCTGTGTGGTGATGAAATATACATCCTCGCTTATCTTGCTGTCAAGCTGAGGATAACGAAGACTTACCTTGCGCTTGGTGTATACTATCGCCTTGACTATATTTCTGACAGTTTCCTTCAGAAATTCGATATTCCTCTGCTCACGGGTGATGACCTTTTCCCAGTCCCACTGATCGACGAATATCGAATGGGTGTTGTCGGTATCGTCATCACGGCGTATCGCATTCATGTCGGTGTATATTCCCTCGCCGACATTATAGCCGTAGCGGTAGAGAGCCATTCTCTTCCATTTTGCGAGAGACTGTACTACCTCGGCGTTCGTGCCGATCTCCTTGATATCAAAGTCTACCTTTCTTTCAACGCCGTTGAGATCGTCGTTTATTCCGCTGCCATGGCTTACTATGAGCGGAGCGGATACGCGGTCGAGCGTCAGCGCAAAGGAGAGCGACTGCTGGAATACGTCCTTGATATACTTTATTGCGTGCTGTGTTTCCCTGAGTGTGAGCGAGGACTTATATCCCTCGGGGATATATAATGATCTTGACATTATTTATCACTTCTTTTCAATAATATTTTATCTGATGTTTCCTACCGTTCTCGGGAAGAGCGTAACGTCACGGATGTTCTGCATACCTGTTACGTACATTATAAGTCTTTCAAAGCCCAGACCGAAACCTCCGTGCGGAACAGAGCCGAACTTTCTGAGATCGGTATAATCGGTATAGAGGTCGAGATTCATCCCACGCTCGTTCATCGTTGCGATGAGCTTGTCGTAATCTGCTTCACGCTCGCTGCCGCCTATTATCTCACCGACACCCGGAACGAGCAGATCAACAGCAGCTACTGTCTTGCCATCGGGGTTCTGCTTCATGTAGAAGGATTTTATCTCCTTGGGGTAATCTGTTACAAATACTGCCTTCTTGAATACCTTCTCGGAGATATAGCGCTCGTGCTCCGTCTGGAGATCGCAGCCCCATTCAACGGGATATACGAAATTCTCTCCGGATTCCTTCAGCAGCTTTATAGCTTCGGTATATGTGACTGTGCCGAATTCGTGCGAGATAAGTTCTTCAAGACGTGCGATAAGTCCTTTTTCAAAATGCTCGTCAAAGAACTTCATTTCGTCGGGGCAGGTGTCGAGCAGTGTGCGTATAACGAATTTGAGCATATCCTCTGCTAATTCTATCACATCCGGGAGCTCAGCGAATGCCACCTCGGGCTCAACGTGCCAGAATTCTGCAAGGTGCTTGGGAGTGTTGCTGTTCTCGGCTCTGAAGGACGGACCGAAGGTGTATATCTTTCCGAACGCCATAGCAGCCATTTCGCCTTCAAGCTGTCCCGAAACGCTGAGTCCGGCACGCTTGCCGAAAAAGTCGTCAGCATAGTATTCCTCGGCGGTCTTGTGCTCCTTGTCGAAGCCTATCGTTGTCACCTGGAACATCTCGCCCGCGCCCTCGCAGTCGCTGCCGGTGATGAGCGGAGTGTTCACATATACATAGCCGTGTGTCTGGAAATAGGTGTGTATCGCACTTGCAAGCACAGAACGTACACGGAACACTGCGTTGAAGGTATTTGTGCGCCCTCTGAGATGCGGCATCGTTCTGAGAAATTCGAGAGTATGTCTTTTTTTCTGCATGGGATATTCCGGAGGGCAGGTGCCGAGCACTGTTATGTCACTTACATTGATCTCGACAGAGCCGTTTCTTGCTTCAACGACCGTACCCTCTGCTCTGAGAGAGGTTCCGAGATGCATAGCCTCGGAAAAGTCAGATCCAGCTGCCTTGTCGATAACGAGCTGGATATGCTTGAGTGTCGTTCCGTCGTTGAGCTCTATGAACGCAACGTTCTTGGAATCGCGGGCTGTTCTTACCCATCCGCATACGGTTACGCTTTTGCCGATAAAGCTGCTGTCGGAGAATATCTCCTTGATGTCGGTGTGTTTCATGACTATCTGTCCTTTCATAAAAAATAAGCTCCCGTCCCGAAAAACAGGACGAGAGCATTGCTTCGTGGTACCACCTGAATTACCGCTGTGAAAGCGGTCACTCTGTCTGCTGTAACGTGCAGAACACGGCTTGCCTACTTGCATGAGATCTTTCATGCTTTCAGATCGCTGCTCCGAAGTGTTATTCACACAGGCTCTGATACGCGGCTCACACCATCCCGCGCTCTCTGGGAACGATATCCCGTGCTGTTTGTCTTCATCATAGCATTTGCATTATTGTGTTTGGAAATATTATATCATCATTTTTTTTATCTGTCAAGTGTTAGGATAATGTAAAATATACTCAAATGCAGTCCGAATTATATTTATTTTTCATAAAATTCAGCCGGACTTTGATATCTCGGAGATAAGCACATCCTTGACACGCTGCATATCGAGAGGTTTTGTGAGATACTCATTGAAGCCTGCCTTTTCTGCCATTCGTTTTGCACTTTCAAAGGCATCTGCTGTCATGGCGATGATAGGTATGCTCTTTGAATCGGAGCGTCCCATTTCGCGTATCTTTTCGGCTGCCTGGTAGCCGTTGAGAAGCGGCATCTGTATATCCATCAGCACGGCCTTGTAATATCCCTCGGGTGCGTTTTCAAACATATCCACAGCCTTGCTGCCGTCCTCGGCATGATCCGCTTCAAGACATATCTCTTCAAGCAGCCGCAGTGCGATCTCGGTATTGATCTCGTTGTCCTCGGCGAGAAGCACGCGCCCCGAAAGACGTGAGCTGTCGCTTTCTGCGCGTTCACTGTCGGTCTTTGCCGATGTGTCGTCTGCAAGTTTTGTCTTTATATTAATAGTGACCTTGGTTCCCTTGCCGAGAGTGCTTTCTACAGAGATATTGCCTCCGAGCAGCTCGGTCAGGCGCTTGACTATATACATCCCGAGGCCTGTTCCGCCCGCGAGCCTGCGGCGTTCGGGGTTCTCATCGTCCTGCCGGAACGGTTCAAAGAGGTGCTTTTTGTATTCCTCCGACATACCGATGCCGTTGTCCTCGACGATAAGATGGCAGAGGACATATCCGTCGCCTGCGGGGGAGTGACCGTCGCTTATCCTGACAGTGCCGCCTGCGGGAGTGTATTTCAGCGCATTCATCACGATGTTCAGTGTTATCTGGCGCAGTCTTACGGGGTCGGTCATTATCGTGAGATCGTCTATGGAGGAATCGTATTCCACGTTTACACCGCGCTTTTCCGCTTCGGCATATACTATCGCGTGCATATCGTTCTTGTAGCTGCTGTACGGATATGGCTCGGGGTGTATCTCGATCTGACCGCTGTCGATCTTCGAGATATCGAGTATATCATTGATAAGGCTGTTGAGAAATTTCCCCGCGCTCTCGATATTGCCGAGATCATGGCGCAGCTGTTCCTTATCGTCAATATCTCTCAGTGCGAATTCCGTCATGCTCTTGACCGCAGAAAGCGGAGTGCGGATATCGTGGCTGATGCGGGATATGAAATCGAGCTTGGCGTTGTTAGCCTGACGCGCGGCAGCAAGAGCCTCTTCTATGCGGCGGCTGCGTTCCTGCTCAGCGGCGACGCTCTTGGTCACATCCGAGCCTGTCAGCAATACAAGACGGTTGTTGCGGTCGAGCCATGTATACCGCATCTGTTTTTTGTATATCAGCGCAGGATCGTCCACATCGCGCAGATCTATGAATAACACGACCTCCGGTTCGGTGCATAGCAGATCGCCTATCCTTTTCAGTGAAGCTCCCTTGTGAAAATCGTCGAGCTTGTCCATATCTGCAAGACCGATCTCACAGATGCTCTCAAAAAGGCTGTATTTCATTTCTTCGGCGGTGTTCCTGCGGACTCTGTATTTATGCGGGAGCTCCCAACAGCCGAAGCGCAGTGTCAGCATTTCGGTCGCAAGGTCGAGCACTGCGATAAAATCGACAGTTTCTGCGACAGTTCTTTTGAGTATCAGATCATCCAGCTCGATGCGGCGTTCCTTGTTGTAAAGCTCGGTGATATCGGACTTGGTGAGTGCGATAAGACGCTTTTCACGGTCGAGCATGACTGCACGGATGAGCTTCCGGTGTGTTTCTGGGAACCCCTTTGAGCAGTTGAATACCAGCAGAACCTCGTCCTTGACGGCAAGCTCGCTCTCGATATAGGCGGGGTCTGCCATGCTGCGGAATACCTCATTTTCCTCATCGGTGAGATATTTTTCCTCGACCATATTACAGAAGTCGTTGATATCCATTTTCAGCATATCCTGCGGAGTTGGCTCGGAACGCAGAAAGAAGGAGCCGTAGCGCAGCTCTATCGTATTTTCGGGAATATTTATGACGCTGACGAATTCGTTCATATCAAGTGCCGCGATGCGAAGGAGCTTGTTGTCCGTACTGAGCTTTTCGGTGCGCAGCGATGCCTCCTCTTGTCTGCGGACAGCGTCCTGTTCCTTTACCCATGCGGTCGTGACATCCTGCTGTATCACGAGCACTCTGCTCTTTGTATCATCGAGCCAGCGGTAGGTGACCTGTTTGTACATATCTATATCCTGATACCGGATGTTGTAGGATATGACAAATGACGGAGAATTTTCAAGCTCTGTAAGGATCTTATCGATCCTTACGGCTTCATGGAATTCATTGCGCTTGTCTGCCGGGATCGCCTCGTCTATGGAGGAATTTACCTTTTCGTTATATGGCAGTTCGCCGTCAAAGAGCCATGGGGGAGCGAACTGTCTGAGGAAATCGGACATATACAGGAATTTTTCGGTGTTGTGATACGGGTCTATGACCGAGATATAGTCGCAGTTTTCGCGTACAACGACCTGTATTGCGAGCTCGCTCTGCTTTTTGGTATTGATATCGCTGGTATACAGGAAAGAATACAGTTCCTTTGTGTCCGGGTGACGCACGAGCACCAGACGGGTGGATACCCATATCATTTTTCCGCCGACTATCCTCTGATATTCCAGCTCCTGTTCCGTCTTTCCTTCGGCGAATGCGTTCATCATGCCGACGTGTGAGCACATGGCTATAAATTTCCTGCGCATATCGGGATCGGGTATCTCCGCGGCGGAGCGCAGAAGATATCCCATTGTCTCGGGGCGCTGTTCGGCAGCAACAGGATTCTCCTTTATCATGGAATCGCACAGAGCGGGGTCTGTGATATTCTTGGGAGCCGAAAGGTCCTTGCCGATATACGCACTGACAAGATAGTCGTCTGTGACATTGAAGCAGTAGGTGGCGATGATCTTGCCCTGAAGCTCGCGTTCGAGGAGGACCTGATCGGTAAAATCGCGTTCGGCTGATTTTTCCGATGTCAGGTCGAAGCCGAAGACAAGACAGTGATCTGGAGAGCCGTTCTGGTCTGTGAAATTGATCCAGCGCATACCTACCCATCTGCTCATGCCGCCCATATGTGTTTCTA
>JAILFE010000085.1 GCA_024697725.1 Oscillospiraceae bacterium | reverse complement strand
GTATCCGTAAGCTGTTTATCATCGGTCTGCTCGGAGGCTGTATGACATTTATCGGTGATTGGCTGCTTGGATACGGCGTTTGTGATGAAAGTCTGACAGGACTGGAAAAGAAATTGTCACAGTATCTTATCCTGTCGGACGACAAGCTGTTCTGGTCGGCTTTTCTCGGACTGATAGGTATTTCACTGGAAGGACTATGCTATTTTGCTATCTACAGTCTTATCGCAAGCGGCAGTCAAAAACACGCACATATTTTCAGAAGCGGTGTATTCGGGTATATGTTGTTTGCAGCCTGCGGAGTTCATGTACCGTGCCTTTCTACCGTCTTTTTCTATAACCACATGATGCAGGAAAGTCCTGATACCGCATATGAACTGACAGTGAAATTCGGCTCATACTTCCTGCTGCCTGCCATAATACTGTTCCTGATATTCTTTTTCGTTATGAGTATAGCAAAAGGCTTGATCAGCTGTTGCGTTGCAGTTATAAAACAGTAATGGCTATAAAGTGCGGATGAATGTTGATCTCAGATGATCCGAATCCTCTCAATCCTCCTGCTTTAGACTAACCGTCATCTCAACTCTGTCAAGCCTGCGCTTTGCAAAAACAAGCGATACAAGATAAGCGGCAGCAACGATAACAAAATATATGAAAATTGTCTGCGGCTTTATCACCACATCTATCCATATACCTGAATTTGTCACCGAATCTGCCATCATCAGCTTTGCCATATAGGCTGTAACAGGTATTGCAAGCAGATAACAGCAGGGCAGAAGAAAATGATTGGGACTTAAAATGATGTTTCCGATCTCGCGGTCGTGATATCCCAGTACCTTAAGCATTGATATATTCCTGTTGTTTTCATCTATTATCATGCCCGCAAGAAGATTTACTATAAGTACGCATACTATTATACCCACCGCGAGAAGAATGGTATATACTGCCTTTGTTGCGGAGAGAAGCTGCTCGAAATTGTTTTTGTAGGTGTCAAAATCAGCGATCATGAGTACCTTTTCATCGGGTATGGTCACAGGCACTTCGCTCAGGATATTGTTGTACTGGTCCGGATAAACACCAACGATACGGGCAGCATTTTTCTTTGATGTGATAAGCAGCTTTAGTGCATTATTGTCGATAATGTCGGTCACTGTCACTGTAAAATGCTCGCCTGTTATCCTGTGTACAAAGGTGAACTCATCTCCCGCACTGATGCCGTAACAGTTTGCCGCTGCTGATGTCAAGTAGTATTCTCCGTATTCAACAGGTGCTCCCGATACAGTCTCACGTTTTAAAAGCGTATTATCTTCATCATAGCCCACAAGATTAAAGGCGGCTTTAGTACCCGGCACCTCAAACATCACATCGATAAGTGTCTCCCCGTTTTCCACAGCACCTGTCTGAAAGGCTTTAAGTCCTGGTTCGTATTTCGCCGCTCCCATCATATCAGGAAGAACATGCTCCACGACATTCCTCTGTGAATCCTGACATATCCCGCCTAAGAGAATTATCACGCTTGCCGTACACATTCCGATGATAAATACCACAGTACGCAACGGGTTGCCAACAAGTACACGCAGTGCATACAGCAGCTTGAAACCGATGTTCTTTCCTTTGAAAAGCGTTCTGACCTTCCCGGCAGACTTTTCCTGTTTTATCAGCTTTACGGCATCTTTTCTGAGAAGGAATAATGTTACTGCAGCACAGGTAATGGAATTCAGTATGATTGGAATTATCGGAACAAGCAGATAAACCGGTCTGATCTGTATATCATAAGGGAATGAGTCAAAATCGTTGAAGAAAAAAGCCGTGAATGCTTTTGAAAACGGTATGCTTATCAGCAAACCCGCAATACCGCCGATGACAGTCGGTAGCAAGGCATACAGAACATAGTGTGCTGCAAGCTCGTTTTTTCGGTAGCCGAGAGCCATCAGTGTGCCTATATTGCGTGATTCACTGCTGATGATGCGTGCAAGCATAAATGTGATGAGCACTATCACCAGTGCAAAGAGGATAATGCTGTAGGAAGAAAATTCACCTTTCAGCATTGGTACTTCCGACCGCAGCAGAGAGATACGGGAATTCGCATCGGAATTGAAATATTCGGACGGGTGATGATCAGCATAAAGCTGTCTTCGGAAATCATCCGTCCTTGTTTTATCATTGTATTTTACACTGTAATAAATATTTG
>JAILFE010000028.1 GCA_024697725.1 Oscillospiraceae bacterium | reverse complement strand
GGAGGGTGACAAATGAAAATACTTGTTTACGGAGTGGGAGCGATAGGCTCTCTTCTGGTGCATTTTTTATGCAGAGCAGGAAATGATGTTACGGTAGTCGCAAGAAGCACATACGACCAACTGAAAGATAACGGTCTTGTGCTGGTTCATCGGATACAGAAGAAGACGACCGTTGACTATCCGAATGTCGTCAGAAAGGCTGATCTCAACGAAAAATATGACATCGTGTTTTCTGTTATGCAGGCAGCACAGCAAAAAAACGTGCTTGATGATCTGTCGAAAGTGGATACAAGACTTGTTGTGCTTATAGGCAATAATCCTGAAGCCGACAGCTGCGAGAGATACATCAAAGAGCATATGACAAAAAAGCGTCATGTGCTGTTCGGCTTTCAGGGTTCTGCAGGCGGACGCGAGAACGGCAAAGCAAAGGTCGGCAGACTGCCCGTTACCGATATTACGGTGGGAGGACTGCACGAAAAAGCAAGCCCCAAAGCAATAGCGGCGATCAGACACGCATTCAAAGGACAGGCTGTAAAGATAACCGAAACGAACGATATGTACGGTTATTATATTTACCACATAGCCGAGATAATGCCTTATTGCTATGTCAGCTACAAGTACGGAAATGACTTACGAAAAGCGGATAAGCATGACATAGAGGATATCATGACCGCTACAAAGGAGTGCTTTGATTTTCTCAGAGGTCAGGGCATAAAACCGGTACCCGATGGGGAAGAGAAATATTATGACGGCGGTGCAAAGACTTTTGCGATGAAGACTCTCTACCGCATCATGTCCAAAACGGCTCTCGGAAATATCATGGTGGCTGAACACTGTGAGAACGGCATCGAAGAAATGCAGTATCTTGACGCCTTGTTTGAGGATTTCAGAGCCGAACACCCGGGCTGTCCGATCCCGACATGGGACAGAATGCGAAAGAGAACTCTGCTAGAATGGAGTAAAAATGAAAAATGCTGAGGATAATGCTTATCATCGTCTGCCTCGGACACATTATCTGCGGAGTGACCGACTGACTGCTTGACTATACTCCCGACGGCTGAAATAGCAGCAAATTTTTTGTTCAAAGCCATAGTCGCTTTGAACTCGCCCTTAGTTTTTAAATTGCAATTTTAGATCGGTTTTCTGCACCCAATTTTAGCGATTTATCGCTAACCGATATCACAGCTCTTTTTTGGCATTTGCGGCAAAAGAGCCGTTGTCTATTGTCAATGAAACAAAGGAGCGGGAACGTCCGAGACATTCCCGCTCCTTTTTGCATGAGTACGAACGGAGCATACAGCCGATAACAGAAGCATTGACCATAAATATATACATCAAAGCAATGCCGTGCAGAAAAAAATATAGATATATTGCCGTTATTTTTCGCTGCCTATTGACAAATGCAAAACTATCGGCTATAATATAAAACGATGTTGTGCAACATCGTTTTACATCATCATTGCAAATACAGGAGGTGCTTATGGCTAACAGAACTCCGGGTGTGACCGAAAAATTACTGGAATGTGCCATGCAGGAATTTCTTGCGAACGGCTACAACGGCGCGTCCATGCGGACTATTGCGGAAAACGCAGGCACAACACCCCGTGCCATCTACACACGCTATGAGGATAAGGAGGGACTTTTCTGCGCTTTGGTAGAAGAATCCGCAAACGAATTAAAGGATTTCTTCGAGAAGCATATGCAGGCGTACAGTCAGCGACCCGTAGAGGAGCAGAAAGAGCTTTTTCACGATGAAGATTTCGACCTCGAACACAAGAGATATATGCAGAGTATCATTGATCTTATCTATGACAGATACAATGAATTCAAGCTGCTGATCTGCTGTGCCAACGGAACGAGATATGCCGACTTCACCGAGCCGATTGCAGAGCTTGACGAGAAGTATACTCTGAAATATATCGAGGACACGGGCAATGATGTCATATCCTCGGGGCGTGCGGGCACACGGCTGATACATCTGCTGTGCAGCTCATATGTGTACGGATTTTTCGAGATAGTGCGCCATGATATGACCAAGGAACAGGCGGAAGTACACATCAGCCAGCTCCAGGACTTTTTCTCCCACGGCTGGGATAAGCTGTTCAATCCATGAATAAACGGGCAATGTTTTCATACATTGCCTATATAAATGTCAATAAGTTAGCGTAAGCAAACTATAAGAGGTGTTGAGAATTGGAAAAGAAACAATCGCCTTTCGGAATGATATTGCAGTACGCCGATACACACAAGAGCAAATATGTGTGCTCGGTCATTTTAGCTGTCATATCGGTCATTTCGGGCATGATACCTTATCTTGCGGTTGCGGGAATGGTCACAGCCATGATCGAACATCGGGACAAGGAAATATCGTTCTATATATTTTGGTGTGCGGTCGCAGCGGGCGGATATATCTTAAAAGGCGTATTCAACGGTATCTCCACAAGCGTATCCCACACCGCAACATACCTTACAATGAAGGAGATACGGCAGAAGCTCGTTGCAAAACTGACGCGTATGCCTATGGGAACGATACTGGAATCTCCGTCGGGATATTACAAAGACGTCATCGTTGACCGTGTCGAGGGTATCGAAGTGCCGCTTGCACATCTTCTTCC
>JAILFE010000019.1 GCA_024697725.1 Oscillospiraceae bacterium | reverse complement strand
GGGGCTCCCCGCATCACTGCTTATCGAAGATCTGAGATGCTTCTTTCAACAGCTCGATTATCGGGAGATGCTGCGGACAGACTCCCTCGCACTGACCGCAGGCTATGCAGTCCGATGCGCGTGCAGTGGGTGCGATACGGCTGTTGTAGATATTGTTGGCGCGCCAGCCCTCCTTGTATACACGCACGGTGTTCACAAGGCTGAATATATCGGGTATCTGTATGCTCTGCGGACATCCGTCGCAGCAGTAGCGGCAGGCGGTGCAGCCTATGGTCGGAGTTGACTGCATTATGCTCCTTACCTCGGTGAGTACAGCTTTTTCCTTGTCGGAGAGCGGTTCAAAGTTCGTGAAGGTCTTCAGATTATCCTCCATCTGCCCGATCGTGGACATTCCCGAGAGAGTGGTCATCACTCCGGGGAGCGAACCTGTGAAGCGCAGCGCCCACGATGCAGCCGAAGCGCCCGGTCTTGCGGCGCTGAATCTTTCGACAGCCTCGGGTATCGGATCTGCGAGAGTGCCGCCCTTGACGGGCTCCATAACGATAATGGGTATGTTCCTTGAACTCAGTATATCATACAGCTTTCCGGAGGATATTATGGGATTGTCCCAGTCGGAGTAGTTGAGCTGTATCTGCACGAATTCCACCTCGGGGTGGTCATCGAGCAGCTTTTCGAGCAGAGCGGGCGTGCCGTGGAACGAGAATCCGAAATGCTTTATCTGTCCCTCTGCCTTTTTCTGCATACCCCAGTTAAAGCAGTCAAGGCGCTCGTAGGTCTCGTAGTTGCTGCCGTCCTCTATCGAATGCAGCAGATAGAAATCGAAATAGTCAACTCCCGCGCGTTCGCGCTGTTCGTTGAATATCCTGTCACGGTCGCTCTCGTCCTTCATCGCCCATGCGGGGAGCTTTGTCGCAAGATAGAAGCTGTCACGCGGATGGCGCTTCACTATGCATTCCCTTGCGGCGACCTCCGATCTTCCGCCGTGATATATATAAGCGGTATCGAAATAATTGAGCCCCGCAGCCAGGTACTTATCGACCATTGTATTTACGGTCTCATAGTCGATAGCTCCGTCCTTTTCGGGGAGCCTCATGAGCCCGAAGCCGAGCTTCGGCATTTTTGTGATATCGATCGCCATACTGATCCTCCTTTTTATTGTGTGTTACGGGATAAAAAAAGCAAGCGGCATTGGAAGCGGGTCATGACTGTCTGTGCATCGGATATTGCAGCTTCAATGTCGTTTGAAATTATGTATGCAATAAAGTGTCTTGGATATATTATACTATGTTTCTTCCGTTTCGTCAACTGTTTTATAAAAAACATACTGTATACTGTTATATATCCTTGACATTTGATGCAGGATATGGTATGATGATATAATGTCAAGGAATGTGCTGTCGGATACATTTTTATTGGATAGGGGGAGCGGGAATGTCGCTCATTGTGATAGACGGGCTCGACGGCTGCGGGAAATCAACGCAGCTCGAACGGCTCAAAAGTATATATAACGACGGGAAAACAACGTTCATCAGCTTTCCCGATTATGAAATGGAATGCTCAGTTCCCGTCAGGCTCTATCTCGGCGGGAAGATATCGCCCGATCCGGATGAGATAAACGCCTACGCCGCTTCGAGCTTTTATGCCGTTGACAGGTATATCAGCTTCAAGCAGGTCTGGGAAAAGGACGTAAAGGCGGGGAAGAATATCATCGCCGGGAGATATGTCAGCTCCAATGCCATACACCAGATGTGCAAGCTCCCCGAGAGCGGCTGGGATGATTTCCTTGACTGGCTCGGAGATTATGAATACAACAAGCTTGGGCTCCCGCGCCCGGATAAGGTGATATTCCTGGATATGCCTATAGAGATATCGCAGAAAATGCTCATGCGCAGATACGGCGGTGATGCAGGAGAGAGGGATATCCACGAGCGCGATACCGCTTATCTCGAAAGATGCCGTATATCCGCACTTTATGCGGCAAAGCGGCTCTCATGGGATGTTGTGGGCTGTGCCGATATGGATGCGGGAGAGCCTCTGCCGCCCGAAAGGATAACGGATATGCTCACAAAGCTTGTCGGAGAAGTGTCCGATGCTTGATTTTGTTCCTGTTACGCCCGATATGTACGGGGAAGTGTCAGAGTGCCTGAAAAGGGCGGGCAGACGCGGCTGTGAGTATTCCTTTGCGAACAATTATGCATGGCGTGAGCTTTACGGTACGCGGATATGCATATACAAGGGCTTTTATATTTTCATGACCGACACGCCCGTATTTTCCTTCCCCGCAGGCGATGTCAGCGACAGGGATACGCTTGCCGAGATCATCGGGCTCATGAGAGGATATGCCGCCGCAAATGATATGCCTTTTGTGATATATAACGCTACCGAGGAGGATATACTTCTTCTGAAAGACCTTTTCGGCGGAGAGTTCACATATTCTCCCGATGAGGATAGTTTTGACTATATCTATGAGGCATCGGCTCTTGCACAGCTCAGAGGGAAAAAATATCACAGCAAGCGCAATCACCTTGCAAAGATAGAGAATTACAGCTATGAGTATTCC
>JAILFE010000119.1 GCA_024697725.1 Oscillospiraceae bacterium | reverse complement strand
AAGCGATATTGTTTTACTCTATCACAGAAATCGCTTTTTATATCATAAAAGACATCTTAGGGATAAACAAAGCTTTTCGGTAAACGGAAAGGTTTTGGTTCACGCTGAGATGTCTTTCATGATATAAAAAGCGATTTCTGTGAAAGAGTAAAACAATATGGCTTTCGTGGATTGAGAATATATCATAAAGCCCTTGATTTCATTGCACCGATGTGATATAATTATGAAAAATAAACTGCATCCGGGAGCAAATGAAATGAAGATATATACAATAATCGGCGGTGTAAACGGCGTGGGCAAGAGCAGTCTTTCGGGAGTTCTCGCTGCCGAAAGCCCCGATCTCGGGATGATCATAGATACCGATAAGATCACAGCCGAGCATGGCGGTGACAGGATCATCGGCGGTAAGACTGCCATAGAGAGGATAGACGACTGCCTTGAAAAAGGCATTGATCTCACGCAGGAAACGACATTGTCCGGCGTGAGGACACTTAAAACGATCAAACGCGCAAGAGAGCTTGACTATTATGTCAGACTGTATTATATCGGCATCAGCAGTGCCGCCGAAAGTATCGCCCGTATAGGCAACCGTGTGCGCAAGGGCGGTCATAATATCGCCGCAGGGGATGTCGAGCGCAGATTTGATAAGCGCTTTGAAGATCTTGCAAGGATATTGCCGTATTGCAATGAAGTCCGTTTCTATGATAACGAGAACGGCTTTGCCGATGTCGGGGAATACAGGAACGGCACGCTTATCCTGAAGGGCGATCATTCCCCCGGATGGATAAAGGAATTGAAGGAATATCTGAAACAATAAACGCAGAGCCGAAACCGGTCTGTTCGTAAAAGTCCTTGCAAAAACTATTGACTAATCTGAAGGGATATTGTATAATGATTCTATAGTGTACAGTATATCGCAGTATCCGAACATTATTCTGATAGGAGAGACATGGTATGAAAAATATTTTATTTGCGGCATCCGAGTGTGTTCCTTTCATAAAGACGGGCGGCCTTGCCGATGTTGTCGGGACGCTCCCGAAAATGTTCGACGAGGACGAATATGATGTGAGGGTGATACTGCCGAATTATACCTGTATCCCCGAGAGGTACCGCAACAGCTTCAGATATATCACGCATTTTTATATGGAGCTGGGTCATCGCTTTGACAGCGTTCACGTCGGGATAATGGAATATGAATATGACGGCGTGAGATTCTATTTCGTTGACAACGAATTCTATTTCAGAGGGGACAAGCCCTACGCCGATACCCGCTTTGATATCGAGAAGTATACGTTTTTCTGCAAGGCAGTGCTTGCAATACTCCCCGTTATCAATTTCCGACCCGATATAATCCACTGCCATGACTGGCAGGCGGGACTGATACCCGTGTTCCTCAGGACGATATATGCGCAGAATATGTTCTACAGCCGCACCCGCACGATAATGACGATACACAATCTCCGTTTCCAGGGCGTGTGGGATATCAAGACATTCAAATATCTCACGGGACTGCCCGATTATATGTTCACGCCCGATAAGCTCGAATTCAAAGAGGATGCGAATATGCTCAAGGGCGGACTTGTATATGCGGATTATATCACTACGGTAAGCTCCACCTATGCGGGCGAGATACAGACAGAGTATTTCGGAGAGGGTCTTGACGGACTTCTCCGCGCAAGGAACAACAGCCTGTGCGGTATCGTGAACGGTATAGATTATACCGCCTATAACCCCGCTTCGGACAATGATATATACAAGAAATATACCCAGAGGACTTTCAGGAGCGGCAAGGCTGCAAACAAGAAGGCTTTCCAGGAGGAGGCAGGACTTCCGCAGGCACCCGAAAAGTTCATGATAGGTATAATATCGAGACTTACCGACCAGAAGGGTCTCGATCTTATCAATTATGTTATGGACCGCCTTGTGGATGAGTTCACGCAGCTCGTTGTCATCGGAACGGGCGATGACCGCTATGAGCACCTGTTCAGACAGTATCAGTGGAGATTCCCACAGAGAGTCTCGGCTAATATATTCTTCTCGGAGTCGTTCGCACATAAGCTGTATGCGGCAGCAGATGCTATGCTCGTGCCTTCGAGGTTCGAGCCCTGCGGACTTACACAGCTCATCGCCATGAGATACGGCACTGTGCCTATCGTGCGCGAGACGGGCGGACTGAAGGATACGGTAGAGCCGTACAATGAGTATGACAATACCGGTACGGGCTTCTCGTTCTCGAATTATAATGCGGACGAGATGCTGAATACTATCAACTATGCAAAGCACGTATTCTTTGATGACCGCAAGTCGTGGGATCTTATCGCAAAACGCGGCATCAGCTCCGATTTCTCGTGGGACAGTTCGGCGGTAAAATACGAACAGCTCTACGACAAGATAATATCAAGAGGCTGAGGGCGCTTCCGGTGAGGACAGATAAGGAGTCGGATATGGATATGAGCTCTGAGGAAGAGCAGTCAGCCGGTCAGCGGTTCTGGCATTTTTTCAGGAACAGCTCGCTTTTCCGCGATATAATGCTTTGTATAGGCATAACGGCGGCGTGTGCGATATTCGGGTTTGACACATTTGTCAGCGACAGGGTGATAATACCTATACGAGTGATCGTTCTGCTGCTGATGGCGCTGAACTGGTGCGTGTGCTCCTACCGCAGCGGCGGCCGCAGAAGAGGCGGATTTGCGCTGTTTGCGGGGATATACTGGATAGTGCCGACGCTGGTGATGTTCTTTACGGGGGCATCGGGCTCGGAGAGCAGGATAGTTGCAGCAGCAGGGGAGATCGCACGGATACTCGTGTTCTATCCGTTCAGCTTCATAGCGGCGAAAGCTGAGATACCGGAATGGGTGTTCAGTGCATCGATGCTCGGCATGATAACGGCGATGTATATCATAGGCGAGAACAGGAACGCACATAAGTTCGATGATACGGAATGAAAAAAGCGCGGCATGGGGACATCGCCGCGCTTTTTTGTGCAGACACTGAATAAAGAAAACAAGCCCGGAAGCATTTCAGAGCGCTTCCGGGCATTGTATTTCTATTCGTTTCTATTCGTTGTAAGCGTCGCAGGATTCCTGAACAATGGAGTAGTATTCCTCACGCGCCTGTACCCAGTCCTCGAACTGTTCGTTCACTATGCCCTCATAGAGCATCGGCATCACGATGTCGGACATATCCATGTTCAGCCCGTAGCCGTAGTCATACGCCTGAGTGAATTTCGAGCTGTCGTAGAAGTCCATGGCGATATCATACATCTCGGATGTCCAGCCCTCGTTGTTCTTCAGGAACTTGTCCTTTGTCGCCTGCTTGTAGGAATCCTCGTAATTCACGGTGCGGCAGCAGTCGAACCATGCCTTCACAAGATCGTCGTTCTTCGAGCCGCTGACCCACATATATGAAGATATCTTGTTCGATACGTAGTATTTGTCCGTGTCGGGATTCTTCGGGAACGGAACTATCTGTATCTCATCATCCGGTCTTGAGAGCGCTGCGGCGTTGTATGCCCATGTTCCCATGGAATAGAACAGCAGATGATCGTCGGTGAATGCGGATTCGCCGCCTATCCAGCCGCGTTCGACAAGACCGTTGCGGTATATTTCCTTTATCACGGACTGAGCTTTTTCAATGTTCGTGCTGCGGATGTTGTTGATGAAATTCGTCCCGTCGTAGCGTACGATAGTTTCTCCCGCGGTGTATACGAATGCGTTCGCCCACCAGCCGCCTATGCCGTAGCGTTCTTCATCGCCGCCGACAAATTCGTTCATCATCCCCGTGAAGCGGTCCCAGTCCCATTCGCCTTTGAGATAGAGCTCATACGGGTCTTCGAGACCCTCTTCTTCAACGAGCGTCTTGTTGTACATCAGTACCTGCGTGTCGCTGAACGCATAGCCCAGCGGCGCTATGTAGTGTTCGCCCTTGTATATGAAGCTGTCGGCGATGTCCTTGACATCAGCCCATTTCGGCTCGTTCCAGTCGATGATGCTGTCTATCGGCTGGTACTGCTTTTTGGAGATGTCGAACGGGAAGGAACGCCATTCATAGACGAATATGTCGGGCGAGTCGCCGCTCATGATGAGTGTCGCAAGATCGTCAAAGCGCGTTTCGTTGGAGGTCTGGATGTATTCTATCTTTGCGCCGTATGTGTCCTCGAACAGAGCAAGCTCGGGACTTCTCTCGGGGCTGTCGTTGGTGGGATTGAGGTCATAGAAGCCGAGCCATTTCAGCTTCTTTCCCTTGATATCCACATCAAGTGTTTCCTCCTCGTCAAGAGCCTCGACCTCGATATCGTCGCCTGTCCATTCTGTCGCCGTGGTGGTCGCCGCTGTAGTTGCCGCGGCTGTTGTGGTCTGAGCCGAAGTGCTGTCGGAGGCGGTGCTGCCGCATCCGGAAAGTGCGATCATTGCGGCGATCCCTGCAAATACTGCTCTGCGGTATGATATTATCCTTTTCAAAAAAGCATCCTCCCATAATTATTCACAAAAACAATAATGTACGTCAATACGGGAATGTATTCGTTTACATTCCAATAGTATTATAGCATCAGATACTTCGGATGTCAATATGGCAGGAAATATTTGTACGTTTTATACAAAAGAGGACGGCTTTTTTCTATATGGTATCAATGCTTTTAAGTATGACTATGCGCTTGAAACGCACCTGATAATATGATATAATCAAACTGGTATGTAATACTTCTGCTTTTTTGCAGATCGTGATGCCCTATGAGAAGGAGGATGGATCATGGAACAATTTATGACTCTTGATGACAGGACAGTCATTTCCTACGCCAGGACAAAGAAGGAGGGCGAGCTTCGCGTAATCATAGAAAAGCCCGACCCGACCGATTATTCCCACAGCGTGACCTGTCTGCTGCCCGATTATAAATGGATGAACAATCACGGCTTTACCGAGCGCGATCTCGAAAAATACCGCAAGGTGCTGGAGCAGTATGCCGACGCTCTCATGCGTGAGGCGGGTATCGAGATAAAGCTTGCCTACGATGAGAAAAAGGATTACAGTGTATTATGAATATATCTATGAACAATACCTGCCTTTCCTATATGGGCAGGATAAATAACAGCGACCCCGCCGCACCCGTGTTCTATTATCCCGGTTCGCAGGCAGAGCTCCGGTTCACCGGAAAATCCGTCACGATAAGGCTTAAAAACCACAATGTATGGGGAAATGTCTCGCTCGGCTATGTGATAGACGGCAGGATGGGACGCATCCCGCTCGACAGCGCCGACAACGACAAAGAGGTGACTCTGCGCGTTGTCTCCTGTCTTGAGGAAGGCGAGCACACACTGATAATATACAAAAGATACGGTGCGAACCATTTCTACAGCATAAACGGCATAGATATCGAGGATGGGGATATACTTCCGTGTACGCATGAGCCTTCACTCAGGATAGAAGCCTACGGCGACAGCGTCTGCGCGGGGGAAATGTGCGAGGCTGTCGATTTTACAGGCAGGGCAGACCCCGAAAATGCCGCTTCGATATACGACAATTCGTGGTACAGCTTTGTCATGCAGACCGCGCGTATACTCGGAGCTTCGATAAACAACATATCGCAGGGCGGTATCGCCGTGCTTGACAAAACGGGATATTACCATATGCCGGATACTATCGGCATGGAAACGGTATATAACAAGCTGTGCCATATACCCGAGGCGGGAGAGCTCACCGAATGGGATTTTTCCCGCTATATCCCCGATATCGTGATACTTGCGCTCGGTCAGAACGACCACCACAACGCCGTGACCGATACGAACGATGTTGATATCAGCGATCCCGCATACCGCAGAAAATGGAAGGATGCCTATATGGATATCATCCGCGCCCTGTCGCGCAAGTACGGCAGCTCTGCGAAATATGTCCTCACGACCACGCTTCTGCGGCATGAACGCTCATGGGACGATGCGATAGGCGAGATGTGCGACGAGCTGAACGCCGAGGGTATCGCAGCATTCCACAATATATTCACCCGCAACGGCGACGCTACCGACGGACATCCCCGCATATCCGAGCATGACGAAATGGCGGATGAGCTTGTCCGTTTCATAAGAACTCATGTGCTTTCGACCGTGAACTGATAAATTCGGTCAGGAATGCGGCAGGCACTGACAGCAAAAACCATGCTGCACAGAATGTCGGGCATATCTGTCCGATAAAGTTCAGGTACATATCCGAATAGTCCCAGACGTTCTGCCTGAGGATAATATTCAGTATCACTCCCGAGATAAGCTCCATAGAGGTTATTATCAGCATACCCACAAGGCATTTTGTGAGCAGCCCCTCGTTCGGGTGACGGGTGTAATGGCGGTACATCAGCACCATGCATATCCCGCCGGTGAGAGCCATGCTCCAGTAGGTATAGCCCCTGAAAAGTATCTCGATCAATGCGTAGATAATGCCGCCCGACAGAAATGCGGCGGTATATTCTTTTATCCTTGCAGCAGGAATATGCATATCATCCGTCAGTCCCTTCGTTTATCTTCGTTATTATAGTGATATTATTGACAGAAAAACGGGAATAATTACAGTTATTATTTTCCGTTATCTTATTTAAAGGAGGACTTTTATGTCTGACAGCAGATTCAGAAAGCTGAATTTCGGAGTTGCGGGCGACAGCATCACAGCCGGCGAGCAGTGGTCCTATCATGTATACCGTGAGCTCGGTATGTCGGGGCATTACAATTGTGCGGTCGGCAGCTCGGTCTGGTATAAGCGCAGATGCACCGTGAACGGCACGGTCATCGAAACGCAGGACTACAATTCGGCGGACTTCAAGGGCATAAGCGGCGGCTGGGAGCCTACAACGGATATAAACGAGATGCAGATGCGGCTCAACAACTGCGCCGTCGTGCATATCCAGAAATACATATACGACGTGAAGAGCGGCGAGATACCCGCTCCGGATATATTCGCGTTCTCCTACGGCACGAATGACGACGCGCAGTTCATCGGCAGCGCGGAGTTTGCTCTTCTGGGCAAGGACAGTGATATCAACAACACCTTCACCGAGGCGGGAGCAATGAGGTGGTGCATACAGTCGATCACGGCGGAATTCCCGGATGTGCGTGTGTTCGTATGTACGCCGATACAGACGGGAGACCCCGCACACAACAAAAAGCTCGAGCTTCAGATAGAGAGCATGAAGACGCTCTGCGGCGGTATGTCGGTGCAGCTCATAGATGTGTTCCATGGCTGCGGGATATGCGAGAAATTCGAGAACGCAGGCGAGAAGGGGAGATATCTCCGCGACGGGCTTCACCCCGACGCTCCCGGTCAGCAGCTTATGGGAAGATTCATAGCCAAGGAGATAAGGAACAATTATTTCTGAAAATAATACTCCATACAAGATCAATGCCCCGCAGCGCTTTGAAAATTCAAGGTGCTGTGGGGCATTGCGTATATTATTCAACTGTCCAGTCTGTCAATGAACGCCTTTATGATCTCACCGCATTCCTCCGGCCGCTGTTCATAGATCGCGTGATCTCCTGCCAGCAGTACGACCTCGCAGTTTCCCATTTTTTCTGCATAAGGATATATGACATCCTGTCTGAGCGTCTCAAATGCATCAAGCTGTTGTGTGATCCTTTCTTCGGGTATGTCCGAAACGGAAATCGAAGAAGTTCTTTTGTGATTCTTTTCCTGAAGGCTGCCGATCCATTCGAGTGAACCGATAAGCTCCGCTTTTGTCTTGGCTCCCCAGCTTGAACAGATATAAAGCTTCGGTATGTCGTTTGCGGCAAGTCCGCTCCATGCAGCCTGCAGATTTTTGTCATGCTCATATTCTTCGGATGCAAGCGCGGCAGAATATTCTGTCCGTAACTGGAGCGCATCGGCAAGATACTGTTCTTCCTCCGAATAGTTGTCGGGCAGGAGCCATTCGCATTCCCTGAGTCTATACCTTCCGAAACCGAGCTTTGCGGCAAAGAAGCAGATGATATCTTCTTTGATGCCGACCGAACCGCTTTCGTTTTCTTCAAACACCTCATCACTGAGCTGTGTGCCATCCAGAAAAGCTATTGCTTCTATCTCGTCGGGATATCTGCATGACCAGTAATTCGCATACGCTCCGCCGATAGAATGGGGCATAAGGATATACGGCGCTTTGATACCGGCGTTTTGCAGTGCCTTGCGGTAGTTCTCAACGATATATTCAATTGTCATATCGTTATCCGTGTCATCGCTCAGACCATAGCCCGCACGGTCAATAAACACGACTGTATTATCCTTTTCAAGCACAGCTGTCATCTGTCTTTCGGTCACGGAATGATCGCCCATGCCAAGCCCGGCAAGCGCCACTATCGTGTGACTGCCGTTTTCATTGCCGAATTCAGCGACATTCAGCGAATAGTCTCCGACCGATACGGGAGCATAATAGCCCTTCTCTTTGAGCAGTGCAGTTTCCTGATCTGACTTTACACGGTGTATGATGAATGTCACAAGAGTAAACAGCAAAAGGAGTATCAGAATTATCAGCAATATCCGTCCTGTGATCTTTAATGCTTTTTTCAATGCCGCCCCTCCGATAGATCATAAGGTTATTGTACGGTAAACTCCGTCCATTCGATATGGTTGTACTGCATCACATCATCCGCCCTTTTCATGCCGAGCTTCTCATAAAAAGGTACGGCATTTTCGTTCGCGATCAGATATACGGCTATGTCCTTCTCTCCGCCCGCTATATCATGAGCGGTCTTCATGAGCCGGCTGCCTATGCCCTGTCTTTCATACGCTCTGTCAACGCCCAGATCGGTGATATAGAGCCAGTACACATAGTCCGTCAGTCCGAACAGCACGCCGACAAGCAGACCGTCTTCATTTCTTGCGGCAAGACTGACAGTGACATTGCCTACCAGCTTTGATATCCGTTCTTCAAAGCGTTCCTTCGGGTACTGCGAGCCAAGATCGGTCCTTTTCAGAAAATCGATATATTCCTCAGGGGATATGCGCTCTTCCTTTATTCTGATACTGCTGTCCATAATGTATTATCCTGTCACCTCAGTACCGCCAACGGGACGGATGCGCAGCCTGTGACAGCAGCCCGCGCCGAATACCTTTTCCTCGGCGGATATGAATTTTTCCGTCAGCTCACGGGGGACGAACGCCTGTATAGTTCCCGCAAAGCCGCCGCCGTGAACTCTGCACGCGCCCTTGCCGCAAAGTACGCTCTCTGCGGTGTAAAGCCCCAGCGCCACGCCCTGTGAGGACGGGTCTGCGGGGGAGCAGATGTTCTGGAGATATTTATAGGAGCTGTTACCGCTTGCCTTTACATCGTCAAGGAACGCGGCTATGTCGTTCTTTCTGAGATGTTCCGCCTCGCACACTGCGCGTTCGTTCTCATCGAAGAAATGCAGAGCCCTCAGCACAGCCCTGTCGCCGCATTTTTCACGTACTGCCGATATGTTATCAAGAAGCTGTTCCTTAGTGATCTCACGGAGCACGGTCTTTCCGAAAAACGCTGCTACCGACTTCATCTCGGCGGGTATGGAAGCGTAATCCGGCGTCAGATCCTTGTGGCTGCCCTTGGTATCGACGATGAACAGCTCGAACCCGTGTGCCGAAAGATCGCAGTCTATGCTGTCTATGACGGGGGATGCCGTGTCCGCAAAGTCTATCGTGATGAACCCGCCCACGGAGGACGCGGTCTGATCCATAAGTCCCGAGGGCTTGCCGAAATATTCGTTCTCGGAATACTGAGATATCTTTGCGATCTCCACTGCGGAGATATCACTTCCGCACAGTCCGGATATTATCCTGCCGATGAGCACTTCAAACGCCGCCGATGACGAAAGACCGCTCCCCGGTATCACGTCCGAGGTGACATATGCGTCAAACCCGCAGATATCGCAGCCCGCTGAGGAAAGTCCCGCAGCCATGCCGCGTATCAGCCCTTCCGAGGTGTTTTCCTCTTCCTTTTTCTTTGCGGTGTCCGAGATATCGACGGGGGATATCTCAAAGCCGTCCGATATCACTGTGATTATGCCGTTGTCTGTCTTCCTGACAAAAGCTATTGCGTCGAGGTCGACAGCCGCCGCGAGCACACAGCCGTGATTGTGGTCGGTGTGGTTGCCGCCTATCTCGGTGCGTCCGGGAGCGGAGAATATGCGTATATCTCCGTCAGAACCGAAATGCGATATGAATCCTTTTTCCGCCTTTTCATAGCGGAGCCGCTGAGACGGCGCTTTTTCCTCACCGTAGAGCCGTGCGAGAACTTTTTCCGATATCATTGTATATACCTCCGATCACAGTTCCTTTTTCATGAGGTCGTCCCTGCCGTCCTCATAGACGTGAAAGCCGTTCTTGGGGTAGAATGCATAGGATTCGTACCACTGCTCCTTCGGTGTCCCGAGGTGGACGTATATCTCGTTCTTGCCGCGCTTTTTGGCGTATTTCGTGAGAGTGTCGAGAAGAGCTGTACCTATCCCGCGGTGCTTGAGACTGTATTTCACATAAAGGCGGTGGAGATATATCCCGTTGGTGCCGCATATCGGGACATAGCCGACACATCCCATAACTCTGTCGCTGTCGTCGAGAGCGATCCAGAACATCCCGCCGTTGTCGAGATAGTTCTTCTTGATATCGAGCATATCCTCGTTGAGACCCGGCACTCTGCCGAGCGCGTTCTTCGCTTCGAGCACCATAAAGATAAGGTCGTCGCGGTATCTCTTTTCAAACGGTATAATTTTCATATCATCAGACCTCCGTGTTCATTCTGCATCGTAAAACATCTTGTATTTCTTTTCCGAGTGAGAATAGGTGCTCATGACCAGCCCTATCCCGGCAAACAGCGCGATGAGCGCCGAGCCGCCCTGACTTATGAACGGCAGCGGCACGCCGATGACCGGCATCACACCGATGACCATTCCTATATTCAACAGACAGTGGATGAATATCAGCGAGAACATCCCGATGCAGATGTTCCTCCCGAGCGCATCCTTTGATATCCTCGAATCGGCGAATATCCGCATGAATACGAATGTCATCACGAATATCACCGCTGCGCAGCCGATAAAGCCGAGAGCCTGTCCGATGTATGCGAATATGAAATCGTTCTGCGCCTCGGGCACCTGTATGAAATCATCCCCGAAAAGCCCCTTGCCGAATATCCTGCCGCTGCCGAGCGCCATTTTCCCGTAGTACTGCTGATAGCCGTAGCCCATAGGGTCGAGCGTTTCGTCGAACAGCACGAGAAAGCGCATTTTCTGATGCGGCTTCAGGAAATAGTTCCACAGGACATATCCCCCGACAGGCGCTGCGATAAGGCAGGGGATGATGTACAGCCACGATATCCCCGCCGCGAACAGCATGAACGCCGATATCAGAGCGAACACGAGAGCCGTCCCGTCGTCGCCCTGAACGAGTATCAGCGCGGTCGGCGCCGCAGCATGGAGCGCAAGGAGCAGCACATTTCCTATCTTGTTGATATCGTCCTCCACCTTTGAAAGATGTATCGAAAAGGTGCATATGAATGATATCTTCAGAAGCTCCGCGGGCTGCACCGTGATAAATCCGAGGTCCAGCCATGCGCGGTCGCCCGTGGATTCGACCGTTATGCCGAGGCTCGTGAAGGTGAGCAGCACGAGCAGCACGGATACCGGCGCATAGATGTACCATAGCTTTACTATCTTGTGATAATCGACGGCGGAGAGTACGAGCGCCGCCGCAAGACCGCCGCACAGTGCGACGAACTGTGTGATATATAGCCTGCTGCCGACCTTTATCGTCGATACGTCGTTTACGACTATCGAATAGAGCATCACCACTCCGAATGCCCCGAGCAGCGCCGTCAGCAGGAAAAGCGTTTTGTCGAGCCGCCTGAAATACCTCGCGGCGGCGTTAAATATCTCCTTCAAGCGTTCCTCCGTTCCTGTCCTCAAAGACCGCGTATACGGTCACATTTCCTGCGGGCATCACAAAGCAGCCGTTTTTTATCTCTGTGCTGCCGCCGTTCATATCCTCTGCCATGAGAACGAAGTCTCCGGAGTTCCCGTATGAAACGGCTGATACCTTTACAGTCTCCCCGCAGCGTGCAAGCTGTGCGGAGAGTATTATATCCATATTGCCTGTATATCCTTTTTCTATGCGGAAAAGCGGCTCGGCGGCGGGGTCGGTGATGAATGCCCGTTCATATCTCACTTCTACCGAGATATCCTCGTCGGGCATCGTGAAATATCCGCTCCCGGTGCCGATGTTCACACCGTTCACCGATATGCCGCACGGCAGATAGCCGTATTCGGCGGCATATGCGGGAGCGTATACCGATATTATTTCGTTATATCCCGCGCTGTATGCCGAGAGGGAATATCTCCCGTGCCCGGACGGCACTGCCTCCGCCTTGTACATATGTCTGTCGAATGAAACATTTATATCCACACTGTCGGCGGGCATGATGAAACTCCCGCCGCTCACGGGTATGCCCGCACCCGATGCCGTCCTTACGATGATGTCACTGTCCGTGCAGCCCTTGTCGGGGAACGTTTCGACCGTGACAGTGTCGGAATATGACGCACTGTCTGCGGATACGCTGTAATAGCCGTTTTCTGCGGCATGGGCGGTTATGCTGTATACCGAGGGGCGGAAGGTCACGCTTACCGATGCGTCACAGGGCGGCATGAGAAATTCCGTGCCGTTCACCGCGACGATGCTCCCGTCTGCGGCGTGTACCGTTATCTCGTCAGGCTCGCAGCCTGTCTGCGGGTGAGCGGTTATCCTTACGGTATCGTTATAGCCCGCCGTGACACCCGAGAGCGAAAAGCTCCCGCCCTCCGTGCTTTCGGCAGTGATAGCATAATCGGGACCTATCACCTCGTCATA
>JAILFE010000341.1 GCA_024697725.1 Oscillospiraceae bacterium | reverse complement strand
CTCGGATGCCCCGAACTTACAAAACTATTCTGCAAAAATGATGAACTGATGTACGGCGATCTGCCCGGATTGGAATTCATCAGAACAAGCACTCTCGGCAGGGGAGGGGAGCGCTGCGATTTTTATCTCAGAAGAGATCGTGATAGATAATAACACAGACCCGCAGTCGTTTTATTATAACGCTTGCGGGTCTGTTTTCACTCAAAACTCAAATAAGAATTATAATAACCAGTCATCACGACTTATGAAAGTAATGCAATATCATGCTTTTATGACTGCAACACAGCAGCTTATCAGCCCTTTGGCAAGTTTATACTCGGCTTCTACCCCCATCTCTTCAAAAAACTTCCGATATGTGTCTATATTGAATTCGTTTCGGAAGTTTGCCCCCATTTTATTGAATATCTTTGTTATTTTTGCGGATGAGTTTTCTTCCTGAGAAATATATGTCGGTATCAGGATAATTCCTCCGCGCTTAACAACTCTCCGAAGCTCTGATATGGCTTTTTCGGGTTCATCTAAAAGGTGTATGACATTTGCTGCGACAACAACGTCAAAGACCCCGTTTTTAAATCTGAGATCGGTAATATCCGCATATCGGAATTTAATGATCTTGCAGTCGTGCAGATTTTTTCTTGCTTTACATAGCATTTTCTTTGAAAAATCAGTAGCAACTATTCTTTTGCATTTTGCGGCGAGCGCTTTCGTGATGATCCCTGTACCGCAGGCACATTCCAGAACAAAGTCATTCTTATTTACGTATGAAGCGCATATAGAAGCGGCTCCGTTATTAGCTTTTTTGTTAAGGATCTGATACAGATCATATATCCCGGCTACTTTATCCCAAAACATATTTACCTCCGTTGCAATTTCTGCCGATTAGTTATCAGTATAACGATTATGATACTATTATATCATTATTACTTATGGTTGTCAATAAATAACTGAATCACTTGGTAAAATTTGTATACCACAATAAAATTCGTATTTAAGGTTAATTATATTTTTTATCTTGTAATCCGAATGGAGCAAAATGATCCGAATGGCGCTTGAATATTTTTATAAATTATAGTAATATATTGCTAACGAACGGAGGAGAATCATGCAGGAAAATGATAAACCAATAGATCTTGAAAACATTGTTTCCGAGCTTTCAAAGATTGAAAGCTGCCGGGTTATGCGTGTAGCAAACGAAACGGGCGAGGGGATAATGACAATTTATCCCGTGTTTGAAGGAGTGTATATCATCTACGACAGTTTCCGCATGAGGGAATGTGAATCGAGCTTTCATGCGCAGAACATCCTGTGCATCGACCACTGCCGCGAGGGGCGCATCGAAACCAGTGCGGGAAAAAAGGGCTCGTGTTTTTTGTCGGAGGGAGATGTGCGGATAGATGACGGTTCGCATAATAACGGCAGATCATTCTTTCCTCTTGACCGCTATTACGGTTTGACTATAGGCTTTGAAATCGGAAGGGCGCAGAAAAGCATAGCTGCCGCAATGCCTGCTCTTTCTGTCGATCTTAATTCTCTTGCGAAGAAATTCTGTGAGCGCGGCACGCCGTTCGTACTTGCAAAAGAACCCGGGATATCTCATATCTTTTCGGAGCTTTATGCTGTTCCCGAAAAGATCAGGATCAGTTATTTCCGCATAAAAGCGCTTGAACTGCTGCTGTGTCTCGATGCACTTGAAACAGCTCCGCTCGCCGATGACATACCGTATTTCCCAAGTTTGCAGGTCGGGAAAATCCGCGCTGTCCACAAGCTGATGACATCATCTCCTGAAAAATTCTACACGATAGACGAGCTTTCAGAACGCTTCGGGATATCTTCGGCTCAGCTGAAAAAGTGCTTCTCGGGGGTATATGGCAGCCCGATATATTCCTACATGAAAAGCTATCGGATGAACCTTGCGGCAGAGGCTCTGAAGCGTGACCGCAGCAGGAAAATAGGCGATATCGCTCTTTCTGTAGGCTATGAGAATGCGGGCAAATTTTCGGCGGCATTCAGGAGCGTAATGGGCAGAACACCGTTGGAGTACAGAAACAGTTTCCGCGAAACGGAGGAAAAACATAATGAAAAGTAAAGACAAAAACTGGTTCGGGCAGATGCTCGGACTTGCCGAAAACTGCAAACCGAAAATGATAGGGTCGGTGATCCTTTCGGTCATTAGCATATCGAGCGGACTGCTGCCGTTCTATTGTATGTACCGTGTTATCGGAGATTTCGCGGCTGATACAGCAGACAGTGCCGCAATAATGAAGTGGTGCTTGATCGCTCTTGCGGCTTTTGCTGTGAAAGTCATGTGCTTCTCATTTTCGACAGCACTTTCCCATGTGGCGGCTTATGAGGTGCTTGAAAGCATACGCAGGCGCATAGCCGACCGCTTTCTTCACGCGCCGCTCGGCACGGTCCAGGAGCATTCAATAGGCGATATAAAGAATATCATCGTCGATAAGACCGAGAATATGGAGCCTCCGCTCGCTCACATGGTACCCGAGGGCGCGGGTCATATTGTGCTCCCGATAGTCAGCTTTGTCGCCCTGATCGTGATAGACTGGCGTATCGCGCTTGCGGCACTTGCGACGTTCCCTGCAGCTTTTCTGTGCATGGGACTTACATTCAAGATAAGCGGCAAGAATTTCGATAAATATAATCAGTCAAATTCATATATGAACAGCGCTATCGTCGAATATATCGAAGGCATAGAAGTTATCAAGGCATTCGGGCGGACAGGTGTTTCCTACGAGAAATTCTCCGGCGCTATCACCGACTACAAAACATTCGTTATAAAATGGATGCAGTCCACATGGGTGACGATGAAGCTCGCGTTTGCACTATTCCCATCGACTATGGTTGGTGTGCTGCCCATGAGCCTTTATCTGTGGACTAAGGGCAGCGTGACGGCAGCAGAAGCGGCTCTCGCGGTCATGATGTCTGTTTCTATGGTAGGTTCGCTCGCAAAGCTGGAGGTGTTTTCCGAGAATATGCGTCAGCTCAAAAACACTGTACTGGAGCTCATGGGATATCTTGAAATGGAAGAACTGCCCGAGCCGCAGAACAGGGCGGAGGTCAGTGACTTCGGGATAAGTCTTGAAAACGTGCGCTTTTCGTACAGCGGCAAAGACGAAGACGAGGTGCTCCACGGAATTGATCTTTCGATCCCGCAGGGCAGCTTTACAGCTCTTGTCGGACCCTCGGGCGGCGGAAAATCCACCGTTGCAAAGCTGATAGCTCGATTCTGGGACGTTACGGGCGGCTCGGTGAAGATAGGCGGAGTGAACATAAAGGATATGCCTCTGTCGCAGCTGACGGAGTATATCAGCTATGTGGCGCAGGATAATTTCCTGTTCCGCACATCTGTTATGGAGAATATAAGGCTCGGCAGACCGTCTGCGACAGATGAAGAAGTCAGAGCCGCAGCCCGAGCAGCACAGTGCGAGGAATTCATAATGAAGCTCCCGCAGGGATACGACACGCAGGCGGGAGAAGCCGGCAAACGTCTTTCGGGCGGCGAAAAGCAGCGTATAGCCATTGCACGTATGATACTGAAGGATGCGCCCATTGTCATTCTCGACGAAGCAACAGCTTTCACCGATCCCGAAAACGAGGACAAGATACAGCGCAGCATCGCGGAACTGACAAAGGGAAAGACACTGCTCGTTATCGCGCACAGGCTCTCGACCATCGCAAAAGCAGACAATATCGTTCTGCTGAAAGACGGGTGCATCGAAGCGCAGGGAACGCAGAAAGAGCTTCTGAAAAACAGTCCCCTCTATGCTTCGATGTGGGCGGCGCATATCGGTGCTAAGTCTCGTTCGGTCATCAGGGAAAAGGAGGTCGCCAAGGTTGTTTAAGACACTTAAAAGAATAATAGATTGGTGCGGTGAATTCAGAGGAAAACTGTTCGCAGGATTCGCGTTCTCGTTCTTTTCTCATTGGTTTGCGGCGATGCCTGTAATGATCGCGGCATACACGGTCAGTATGCTGATAGACTCCGAAATGAACGGTACTCCGTTTGATACAAAGTGGATAGGGCTCAGCCTTGCGATACTGATAGGTCTTGTGCTGCTGAGGTTCCTGTTCGACTATATCCGTGCGAGACTGCAGGAGACTATCAGCTATGAACTCGTTGCCCGCGACCGACTTGCAGTGGGCGATGCGCTGAAGCGTGTTTCGCTCGGGTATTTTCAGAATATGAACACGGGAACGATCCTTTCTTCGATAACCTCGGGGCTCAACACCCTCGAAAACATGGGTATCCGAATGGCGGACGCTTTCATCGGCGGTTATCTGAATTTTATCTGTGTGCTGCTTTTTCTGCTGTTCGTCAAGCCGCAAATTGCGCTGATCTCAGTCGCAGCGGCAGCGGTATCGTTTCTGTTCCTTATGCTCGTTTCAAAGTACAGCACTATAAACGCTCCCGTCGAAGCGCAGGCGAATAAAGACCTCACAATGGCGGTCATCGAATACGCGAGGGGGCTGCCTGTCGTTAAATCCTTCGGACAGAGCGGCGCTTCCGGCGCGGCGATAAATAAAGCCATTTCCGACAGCAAACGCATACATCTTAAAATAGAGTGGGGATATATACCCTCGAACGCGGGGCACCTTTTCGCGCTAAAATGCGGCACTGTGGGCATGGGGCTCGCCTCTTGCCTGATGTGCGCTGCGGGGCAGCTCTCACTTGAATATATGCTGATGTTTGTGTTCTTTTCGTTCGGAATATTTACGAGCCTTGAACCGATAAGCGACAGTTCGCACGTACTCGGCGTTATCTCCGACGCTTTCGATCAGCTCGATATTCTCAAACGCGAAGACAATATGATCGACAAAGACGGCAGGGATATAACGCTGAATGATCACGATATAGAGTTTAAGGAAGTCGGTTTCGGATATGACAGCCGAAAAGTTCTTGACGATGTAAGCTTTACTATCCCGGAGGGAACGAGCACCGCGATAGTCGGAGCCTCGGGTTCGGGAAAGACAACGATATGCAGTCTGCTTGCGAGATTCTACGATGTGAACGAGGGAAGTATAAAGGTGGGCGGTCACGACATACGCGAGCTCACCTGTGACAGCCTGCTGAAAAATATTAGTATGGTTTTTCAGAATGTTTATCTTTTTAACGATACGATAAGGGCAAATATACTGTTCGGCGCTCCCGATGCGACCGAGGAGGATATGATAAACGCCGCAAAAAAGGCGTGCTGCCACGACTTCATAATGAAGCTGCCGAATGGCTACGATACCGTAATTGGCGAGGGCGGCGGAACGCTTTCGGGCGGTGAAAAGCAGCGTATCTCGATAGCGAGAGCGATGCTCAAAAATGCGCCGATAGTGATACTTGACGAAGCTACTGCAAGTATCGACCCTGAGAACGAACATCTGATACAGAATGCGATAGCCGAACTGACAAACGGAAAGACGATCATAACGATCGCACACCGTCTGGCAACGATCGAGAATGCCGATCAGATACTTGTAGTGGATGACGGAAGGATAGTTCAGAAAGGCAAACACATCGAACTGATGGCGCGTGAGGGAATTTACAGAAGGTTCATCAATATCCGCAGGATAGCGGAGGAGTGGAGCATAGCATAAAACGTAAAGCGGCAGCAGCCGAATAGGCTGTTACCGCTTTTGATTTTGTCAATAATACTTGACACATTTTTCTCGAACAGAATGAAGTACCGAAAGCAGAAGGTCGAAGAAAAAGCAGACAGCAGCGTTTATGCCGCGAAAGCTTATTGACAATGAGTTTGAGTATGGCAGGCTGGTA
>JAILFE010000340.1 GCA_024697725.1 Oscillospiraceae bacterium | reverse complement strand
AAATGTATTCACTTCCGGGATATCGGAATATCTATATGAAAGGATCATATTGTATGAATAATAACGAATTCATGAAAAACCTGTCAGATGCAGAGCAGAAATATGAAGCGCTTATCACAAGAAAAAACAAGCCCGTTGATTTTTACAACGGGATATATACGAAATATGAAAATCCTGTTCTTACCGCAGAGCACACGCCGCTTTTCTGGAGATATGACATGGATCCCGAAACAAATCCTTTTTTTATGGAAAGGCTCGGAATAAATGCCGTACTCAACAGCGGTGCTCTTTACATGAACGGGAAATATTATCTTGTTGCAAGAGTTGAGGGAAATGACAGAAAATCGTTTTTTGCTGTTGCGGAGAGCGACAGCCCCATTGACGGTTTCCGTTTCCGTGATTATCCCGTGAGACTTCCTGACACTTGTCCGGAGGAGACTAATGTTTATGATATGCGCCTTACCCGGCACGAGGACGGCTGGATATACGGCGTTTTCTGCTCAGAAAGCAAGGATACGGAATCCTCCGATCTTTCGGCTGCAAACGCTCAGGCGGGTATAGTCCGCACGAAAGACCTTGAAAACTGGGAGAGACTTCCGAATCTTAAATCGAGATCTCCGCAGCAAAGAAATGTTGTGCTTCACCCCGAATTTTTTGACGGAAAGTACGCATTCTACACAAGACCGCAGGACGATTTTATAAGCACAGGCTCCGGCGGAGGAGTTTGCTTCGGGCTTTGCGAGGATATAACCGATCCGGTTATCTGCACCGAAGAAAAGGTGATCTCTCCGAGAAGATATCATACTATCACGGAGGTAAAGAACGGCGCAGGTGCTGTTCCGATAAAAACCGAAAAAGGCTGGATACATATAGCTCACGGAGTAAGAAATACCGCCGCAGGTCTGAGATATGTCATTTATGTATTTGCTACTGCGCTTGATGACCCTTCAAAGCTCATCGCTGAACCATCGGGGCTTTTCATTGCCCCTCACGGAGCCGAAAGAGTCGGAGATGTTTCAAATGTGGTATTTACAAACGGAGCTGTTGTGAACGAGCGCAATGAAGTGTATATCTATTACGCTTCTTCCGATACAAGAGTTCACGTAGCTTCAACAACTGTTGAAAAACTTATGGATTATACTTTTTCAACTCCGTCAGATCCACTCAGAAGCGCTGACTGCGTAAAACAGCGCTGTGATCTTATCGCAAAGAATCTTGCATATATGGCGGTACAGGGTAAATAATTATCATGAATAAAACGAATGTGATGATGCTGAGAAAAATGCTTTCGGCGGCTTGCTGCATTTTGATCTCTCTGACGGCAATGTCTGCCTGTGCAGACCGGAAAAACGTTACATCTTATTCCGAAAGCACAGTAAGCGAAACCGAATCGTCTGCGTATACAGAAACGGAAACAGAGGTATTTGAATATATGCTTTCAAATCCCAATGCCAATACATCAGCTTTGAGGACATATAATTATCTGTGTGAGAATTACGGCAAGGTAATGCTCGCTTGTCAGCAGGAATCGACATGGATGGGTTCGCCCGATTATGAGATGGATCATATTCTCGATACAACAGGCAGACTGCCTGCCATGCGCGGACTAGATTTTATGAATAACGATTTCAGCGGTGTGGTGAAGCGATCAAAGGAGTGGCACGATAAAGGTGGAATTGTCACAATATGCTGGCATACAGGCGTAAAAAGCTCGGGATACCGGGAAAGTCTTGACGATACACCGGATTTTGAAAAGCTGCTCACAAAGGGAACTGATGAATATAATACGATGATCGCAGGCTGGGATAAAGCTGCTGCAGCTCTCGCAGAACTGCGGGATTCGGGCGTTGCCATTCTCTGGCGGCCTTTCCATGAGTTTGACGGTCAATGGTTCTGGTGGGGCAAGGGCGGCAGTGAGAATTTTATTAAGCTCTGGCGTATGATGTACGACTATTTTACATATGAAAAAGAACTCAATAATCTTATCTGGGTACTCGGATATTCCGGCGAGGTCAGACCGGACTGGTATCCGGGTAATGAATATTGCGATATTATCGGTTCCGATACCTATGACAATTCCACAAACTGTAAGGCATGGTCTAAGCTCGAAGCAATTGGAACGAATAAGCCTATGGCTTTCCATGAGTGCGGAAATTTACCGGGGATAGAAGCATTTGTAAGCGAAGGATGTATCTGGTCATGGTTCATGATCTGGCACACCGATTATATTATGAATAACGACAAGGATAATCTGAAAGAGGTCTATAACAGCGAAAAAGTAATTACTCTTGATGAACTTCCCGAATTATAAAAAAATCATAGAATCTGTTTGAAATGAACAGTCGGAAGCAAGCTCTCTGAACATTTCTGAGAGCTTGCTTTTGTATTGAGTACAAGAATCATCATATGCCTTATTGGATTATTATATCAACGCTTATGACCCCATATAAGCATTTACTATTCTTGTGAAGGCCGCACCACCCGATTTTGTCCCCACAAAATCTCTGCTTGCTGAAAGATACACGATAGATACCCCCGTAACCCCTCTGAAATCTCCTCCGGAACGTGTCCGGAATGACAGCTTTTCTTACTCTGAGAAAAGCCGTTCTCAACGTGAGAAAACCGCATAACACCGTACTTTCCTCTGTTCATTAGGTTGAACAGGGGATTTTTAGCTTTTTGACTGCAAATACCCGTGATTTTGAAGTCATTTCGGATAATGACTGCAAAAATGGGGGCTTTGCAGTCATTTTTTCTGAAAATCCTCCAATTTGACTGCAACTTGACGTCGTGAACTTTCTGAAGGATTCTGGTATCATTCATATCAGGGGGATTTGAATGCAGATTCACCCCGAAAAACACGAATTGACTGCAACAAGCAGTCAGAAATTTGAAAAGGAGGGGTTTTCTATGACAGAAAACAACAAGAGTGTTCTCATTTCAGCGAGAGAGCACAAGATCGGGAAGACAACGTTCATCGTCAGCTCATACGCTGACAGTTCGTCGAAGAAAGCAGCACAGGACCTCATAATGGATATGCTCTTATCCAAGCTCCGCAATATAAGGGAGGTATCGGCATGACAAGGTATAACGAAAAGCTTTGGATCATAGGCGTAGACATGGGCTACGGAAACATGAAAACGGCAAGCTGCCATTTCCCAACCGGACTTGAGGTTTACGAGAGTGAGCCCAGCTTCACGGGAGATCATCTTGAATTTGAGGGAAAGCACTACAAGATCGGCGAAGGTCACAAGTTCTTTATCGCTGATAAAACGCTCGACAACGATTATTACATTCTCACCCTTGCAGCGATTGCAAAGGAATTTCAAACAAAATATTTATGTACAAATACAACAAAAACAACGATGAAATGTTGTTAAATATAACGCCATAAAAATAGCTGTTCTTAATCGTGTATATATTAGAATGTATTATTTAGAAAGGCGGTAAAAATATGGTATGTATAAAAATAAAATATATGTTTATTGTTTTAATGACGAGCTTCATGCTGATCTTAAGCGGATGCGGAGGGGTTTATTCAGATATCCCGGTTAATGAGAAACTTGTAAAAACTTCCGAAATCAAAGCAATACTCAAAGATATGCAGGCTCACAGTTCATATGAACTTGATGTGTATTTAAACGGCGGAAGTCAGATGTATCCGAGCGGATTATGGATAGATGTTCAAGATGCAGTTGTACCTGAACAATGTTTTTACGATTATATAAGAGAAAACGCGGCAATGATTGCAAATACAGTGCGGCAAAATAATCATTGTTCAGAGATACGGATATTTTATGAATACGGGTGGTTTATTTTTGAAAGTGTTGGTTTTGATTCTGCAAAGATCATATTTGAAACAAGAGCGAGTGATTACGGTGAAACACCGATAAGCGGAGAATATCGTGGAATCAGTGAAATAATCACGCAAGTACATCGTTTCAATGATATATCCGAATTAAAATGCTTTCCTGATCTTGAAGAAATACAATTTTGATTTTGTCAATAATACTTGACACATTTTTCTCGAACAGAATGAAGTACCGAAAGCAGAAGGTCGAAGAAAAAGCAGACAGCAGCGTTTATGCCGCGAAAGCTTATTGACAATGAGTTTGAGTATGGCAGGCTGGTA
>JAILFE010000329.1 GCA_024697725.1 Oscillospiraceae bacterium | reverse complement strand
TCTCACAAACGTCTTTGATATACGATGCACTGTGCTTATGATAATATTACAATTTGCGCTGTGCTTTGCTGTGACTATATACTACCACAATTTTCCCGATTTGTCAATAGCTTTATGCAAATTTAATTGTAAATATTTTATGAATATATGCATAATGCAATTCTTGCAAAATATAAAAACCCCCTGCCCGAAAACCGGACAGGGGGTCGTGATCGCGTAACAGATCAAACGCTCTGCTGCTTCATCTTAGCGAAGCACTCGCTGCAGTATACGGGGCGATCCTCTCTGGGTCTGAAAGGAACCTTTGCGATACCGCCGCAGTTTGCGCAGGTCGCTTCAAACATTTCTCTTTCGGCTCTTGCGCCGTTCTTTCTTGCATCTCTGCAAGCCTTGCAGCGCTGGGGCTCATTTACGAAACCCTTTTCTGCATAGAATTCTTGCTCGCCGGCTGTGAAAACGAACTCATTTCCGCATTCCTTGCACACTAATGTTTTGTCTTCGTACATTTTAATTTCCCTCGCTTATAAAATTTTGGACCTGAGGACGGATTCGCACCGACACCTTTGATAAAACAACGCTCTGTAAGTTTAAGCTACTTGGCCACTGTGGATTATATCTGAAAAAGCGGCAATGCCGCAATTCCGACTAAATTATATCTCCGCGCGATTCACGGAGCTTTTTTCTGATCCGCTGGACTGCGTTATCGACCGATTTCTCGTTGACTCCGAGTTCCCCTGCGATCTCGTGATAGCTCAGTCCGTCAAGACTCAGCCTGAGAACGTTCATCTCCCTTTCCGAAAGCAGCGCCGAAAGCTCAGAAATAAGCTCGTGCTCCATATATATCGTTTCGGGAGTGGTATCGTCCTCCTCCGCGTCCATCTCATCGGACAGCTTTTCATCATCCCCGCCCGATCTCAGGAGAGAGATCATGCGGTTTTTCATACACACCGAAGCATATGACGAAAATGTCCCGCGGGAAGCATCGTATGTCTCGACCGCTTTCAGGAATGCAAGCATTGCTTCCTGTGAAAGGTCTTCACGCGAAACACGCTCATTTTCAAAGCCGAGCGCATTCTTCCTTATCACGGGCATATACTTTCTGATAAGTGCCGAAAGACACTCCATATTGCGCGGCTGTCCTTTGCAGATCCCGACGATCTCCTCATCGGTCATATGATCCGTATCCAAAGCATGATGAGCTCTGCCGCTCTTCATAATACCTCCGCCATGACATCATACGGAATAGATATCCGCCTGTCATTAATGCTATTCTACAATTTACCCAATGATTTGTCAAGCCTTTTTTAATAAGTTTTTGTCAATTTGCATATTTTTTGTTACTTACGGTGATATTGCATTCTCTTTTTTAGCTATTTTGCTATACCGCAAATTACCGTTCATAACAAAAAATCAAGCGGGACAGAACAAGATCCCGTCCCGCAATTATTGCTATGCCGAATGGAAAAACCTACTGTTTGTATATCATCCTGCCCGATGTGAATATGTCACCGCCGCTGCAGTCGTTTGCCACTACAAGGGGAAGCTCCTCTATGCGAAGTCTCTTGACCGATTCACATCCGAGCTCTTCAAAAGCCACTACCTCGCAGCTTTTTATACAGCTTGCCGCAAGAGCGCCCGCTCCGCCGATAGCGCACAGATACACTGCCTTGTTGCGCACAACGGCATCGCATACCGCTTTATTGCGTTCGCCCTTCCCGACCATTGCGCAAAGACCGAGGTCAAGCAGTCTCGGAGCAAATTTATCCATCCTGCCAGATGTTGTCGGTCCGCATGAGCCGATAGGTCTGCCCTCGGGAGCCGGAGTAGGCCCCGCGTAGTATATCACCGCGTCCTTTATCGGGATCGGGAGCTCCTTGCCCTCATCGAGCAGTTTGTCAAAGCGCTTGTGTGCAGCATCGCGGGCGGTATATATCGTCCCGCTGAGAAGCACTTTGTCGCCTATGCGGAGCTTTTCGCACATACCGCGGAGCTCCGATGTATCTATCCTGTATATTTCCGCCATACTGCCGGATCACTTGTCCATATCGGAGAGTCTGATCTTCTTGGGATCAATATCGTCCGTGCTGAAGCCTGCTGCCTTCTTGGAAGCCTCTGCGTTCCTGCCCTTTGCGGCTTCGTCCTCGATAGCCTTTGCCATATTCTCGATCTCGCTCAGATCAAAGTTGATCTTGGGTGTTACCTTAGGCTGGCTCATAGGTCTCTTTGCCTGATGAGGAAGTATAGGCTTGGGTGAAGGTACGCCGTCCGCTGCGGGCTTGGGAGCCTCTGCTGCTGCGGGTGAGGGTGCAGGTGCGGGCTGTGCCGCCTGGGGAGCAGCTGCGGGTCTTGCCGAAGGCTGAGGCACTGAAGGTGCCGCCTTGGGAGCTCCGGCAGGAGCCGGTCTCGGTGCGGGCGCGGGCTGCTTTGCGGGAGCAGGCGCGGGAGCAGGCTGCTTTGCAGATATGGGACGTGAAAGCGAAGAGAGGTATGCGGGAGGTATCTTGCCCTCGTTGAAGGCTTCCCTCGCATCCGCGATATTTCTCTGTGTCTCGTCTATCTTTGCAGCGCTCTCTCTTACGAAAGCCTCTATGGATGCTCTTATCTTGATAATATTGCTGTCGATGATGCTGACCTCATCGAGAACAGTAGCCTTCATATCGGCAGCGGCAGCTCTCATCTCGGCAGACTTGTCCTCGGCATCGGCTATGATGCTTGCAGACTTGGCGCCGGCATCGGAGAGTATCTTCGTTGCCTTTTCATCGGCTGTCTTGACGATCGTCGAAGCCTTGGAGTTCGCGTCATCAACGACCTGATTTGCGAGCCTCTTGGCATCTTCGTCCATCTTTCTCGCATTTTCCTTGGCCTGTGTAACGATGCTGTTCGCTGTGTTCTGAGCCTGCATGAACACGTTCGTGAGGTCCATAGCGCTGGTCGCACCGCTTGCAGCTGCGGCAGCCTTGTTCTTGGCATCAACGAGCTCTGCCTCGAGATCGGCGTTCTTCTTCTTGAGCTCCTCGATCTCCTTGTCCTTGGCTGCGGATTCATCCTCAACGGTCTTTATCTGATTCTTGAGTGAATCATTGTTTGTCTGGAGTTCTGTGATCTTCTGCTTGTCGGCAGCGAGCAGCTTTTCATACTTTTCGGTATCAGCCGTCGATTCGCCCTGAGCATTCACGAGAGCCGTCTTTTCATCGAGCTCAGCCTGCAGGGTATAGATCTTTGTATTCAGTTCATCGACATACGCAAGTACATCCTTTTTATCAAATCCGCCAAAACTTACGGTTTTGAGAAAGCCGGTTCCGTCCATATATGAATACCTCCATATTCACAATATTAGATTCTGAAATACATTATATCATATTATTCGGTAAACATCAAGGAAATATTGTTGAAATTAGTAAACAAAAAAACCCAAAACTTTTTGTAATATATGATAATAAAACGTTTCAGATGACATTACCGCGCTGTTTGTGTACTCATTTCCCGCCGAATATTCTTTCGATGAGCCGGACGATATACAGTCTGACCTCATATTCCCCCGTATTTTCCATTATATCCGTCTCTTCCTCCGGTATCCCGCAGCCGTCAAATATCTCATCCGTGCTTTTTTCATCCGAGCAGCACGGCACGCAGAGCGGCGGGAACATCACACACCACCAGTTGTGTCCTGCCGCATCGCCTATCTCAACGCGCAGTGCACGGTATTCCCCCTGCGGCAGAGTTATGTCCCCGTAGCTGCGTTCATCAAAATACACGCTCTCTATCCCACAGCTCACGGGAAGGTCGCAGCCCGCATCCGCAAGCACACCGCGTGCGGTCTCTGTAATAAAGTCACGTTCCCTGCGTGCAGCATCCTCCGCCTCTTTTTCGGTGCGGCAGCCTGCGAATATCTCGTCCGAACGCTCCAGAAGCTCGTCCCTGACCGCGAGCTTTATAGCCTGGTCATATTCCGAATCGGAATTTGCGAGGATATGCATCCTGAGCACATTTTCCCTTATATCGCGGCAGTCCTGCGCCGTCTGTGCGACCGACGCGCATATCACGGATATCATGAGTGCGGCTGCCGCCGAGAATGTTTTTTCGTCCATAAATGACGCTCCTTTCATACGATCACGGTATATTCGTATGAAAGTATCGCCGTTTTCCGTAAACTTATACAGCATAATAATTCTCTTCGCGTTTTGTTTGACAGAGTAATGTTTTTGTGCTATGATCGATACTGAGATAGATCAGGATTTAAAGGTGAAATAATATGATAGCAATACATTTCGGACATCTGTGTTTCAACAAGCCGTCTGGCGAGCAAAGTATTCTAATGGTTTTAGCTTCGAAAAAGGATTACTCTTCAATGGACGATTTTGTATCCAAAGCATTGATATATCTGGAGACACATGAGGATTTTTGTGATAATTGGTCTGATATGTACAAAAACAGGATATATTCACCTATTGATGATAAAGAAAAGAAATGGATGAAATCCAGATTAGATGAAATGAATCACCGTATAAGTATTGCATACGATCCAATCATATGTGCGGTTTATATTGTCCCACCGGAATGGAATGACATTACAATAGGAGTAGAAACGGAATCAGAATATATTTTTTATCAATGGACAACATCAGCCTAAATCCTGATTTATTTTAGTACCGTGCCCCCTTCGCGGACATCCCGCAGATGTCGGATAAATGAACAATAAAAGCCGCCGGACATTTCACATTGTCCAACGGCTTTTTCTTTGCTTCTTTACAGCTTTACGCGGCAGTCATCCACGCTTTTTCCCGGACGGGACATAGGTATAGGGACAGGTCTTGTGTCCCTGCGCGATGGTATATGGGCGTATCAGCCTTGCACCCATAAGCTCCGAAGTGAGATAGTCCGAGCCGCACAGCGCGGGCATCAGCTTTGTATAGCCGTTTTCGGCGGCAAATTTTACGATCGGGCAGCCTGTCAGCACTATCCGAACGCTCTCGTCCTTCCCCTTAGGCTCGACATATACGCTCCACGCATCACGCCATTCGCCCTTTGCGCGGTGGCGTACCACGTCCTTCCCGGCAGCCTTCATCCCTTTTCTTATCAGGAACGCGAATATCCCGAAATGCTTTTTCAGAAACGGCGTTATCACAGGTATAGAGCGCGGGAGCATACCGCCGATCACGGCAAAAAGCTCCTTCGCGCCGAGCCTTTTCCCCGTGGCGTTGTAAAGCCCGAACACAGCCGCCGCCATATCCATGTTCAGAGCCATCTTGTTGGCGCTCCCGCCGTAATCAATGGTCTTCTTCATTTTTCTCCGTACATTTTCCGCCTCGAAAAGCACCTTCGGGAAAAGCCTCTTCGGGTCCGAGTGTCTTTGGCGGCAGTACTCCTTTGTAAGGAGCTTTGATACGATATATACGGCAGGGCTCATAATGTCACTCCTTTATCCGGAAATAATCAGAACAGTCCGCTTATCTGACCGCTGCCGTCGCAGTCTATCTTAAGAGCAGCAGGCTCCTTGGGCAGTCCGGGCATTACCATGATATCGCCGGTGAGCGCAACGACAAAACCCGCGCCTGCGGATATCCTGAGATCTCTCACGGTTATCCTGAAATTCTCAGGCTTGCCGAGCTTCTTCTGGTCGTCGGAAAGGCTGTACTGCGTCTTTGCGATGCATACGGGAGTATCAGCGAACCCGAGCTTTTCCGCCTCGGCGATCGCTTTCTCGGCAGCAGCGGTATATACCACGCCATCTGCACGGTATATCTCCCTTGCGATAGTTTCTATCTTTTCCTTTATGCCGGACGCGGTATCGTATATCTGCGCAAATCCTGAATTATCTTCCTTTTCTATAGTCTCGCATACCTTGCGGGCAAGCTCCTCGCCGCCCTCGCCGCCCTTGGCGAACACCTCTGCGACACAAGCGGGAGCGCCCGCCTCGGCGCATATCTCCTTAAGTGCCTCTATCTCGGCATCGGTATCGGTGTAGAACCTGTTGATCGCAACAACTGCGGGCAGACCGAATTTCCTCATATTTTCGATGTGTACGCGCAGATTCGCGGAGCCCGCCTTCAGCGCTTCGATATTTTCCTTAGTAAGATCGGGCTTTGCAACACCGCCGTTGTATTTTGCGGCGCGGACGGTCGCCACGATGACTGCACAGGAGGGCTTGAGCCCTGCAAACCTGCACTTGATATCGCAGAACTTCTCCGCTCCGAGATCGGCGCCGAAGCCCGCCTCGGTTATGCAGTAGTCGCCGAGCTTGAGAGCGAGCTTTGTCGCTCTTACGGAATTGCAGCCGTGAGCGATGTTCGCAAACGGACCGCCGTGTATTATAACGGGTGTATTTTCTAGCGTCTGCACGAGATTGGGCTTTATCGCGTCCTTCAGAAGCGCGGTCATTGAGCCTTCTGCTCCGAGATCGCGGGCATAGACAGGCTCTCCGTCATAATTATATGCAACGAGTATGCTCCCGAGGCGCTTTTTGAGATCATCGATATCGGAAGCAAGGCAGAGTATCGCCATGACCTCCGTGGCGACGGTGATGCGGAAGCTGTCCTGACGGGGTATGCCGTTCGGCTTGCCCCCCATTCCGATGACGATATTGCGCAGTGCGCGGTCATTCATATCAAGGCAGCGGTCGATGAGTATCCTGCGCTGATCTATCCGCAGAGCATTCCCCTGCTGCATATGGTTGTCAAGAAGTGCGCAGAGAAGATTGTTCGCAGAGGTTATGGCGTGCATATCCCCCGTGAAATGAAGATTGATGTCCTCCATAGGAACGACCTGCGAGTATCCGCCTCCCGCAGCGCCGCCCTTTATACCGAAAACGGGGCCGAGCGACGGCTCACGCAGCGCGAGCACAGCCTTTTTCCCGATCCTTGCCATAGCCTGTGCAAGTCCGACCGAAACAGTGGTCTTGCCCTCGCCTGCGGGGGTGGGGTTGACTGCGGTCACGAGGATGAGCTTTCCGTCGGGGTCATTCTTTGTGCGTGTGATAAGCTCCTCCGAGAGCTTTGCCTTGTAATAGCCGTAAGGCTCGATGTCGTCCGCCGAAATCCCGAGTTTTCCGGCGATATCCGTGATCTTCATCATTTTTGCCTGCGAAGCGATCTCAATATCCGATAACATAGCCGACTTCCTTTCGGGTCAAATATGACCGTTTGAATTTTCATGCGGTATGTACGCCGCCCGGCGTCATACCGGCAAACAGCATGATCATTGCCTGCTCAATGACAGCTCTGCGGGCTGTTATTGAGCTTTCAACAATTATTATAACACATAAAATCACATTTGTCATTATTTTTTCAATATTTTTACAAAAAATCACATATTTCCCGCAGCGGCGGGCATTCATCACAATAAAACGACGGCTCTGCGGACGCCGAAAAAAATTTTGAAAAACATTGAAATTTTCCTTGACAAGCATATACGCCTTGTGCTATAATATCATTATATTGATTATACTCAGTCAGTGTATTCATATATCCGTATCCCCCAATCAGTCCGTCAGGACAGCATCACATAAAAAGTGCAAAACGGAGATGAACCGATTGAACGCGTTTGTGAGAGTTACGGTGCGTATGCTGTATCATCTTTGGTACGATATGCATTTTGAAGGTCTGGAGAACCTCCCCGAGGAGGAGGGCGTGATAATCGCCTCGAACCACAGGAGCTATGCCGACCCCGTGCTGCTCACGATGTATATGAAGCGCCCCGTCCGCTATATGGCAAAACAGGAGCTCTTCAAGAACAAGCTGTTTTCGTGGTTCATCACCTCTCTCGGCGCATTTCCCGTTGAAAGAGGCAAGGGAGATATGAAGGTCATCGAAAAAAGCACCGAGATACTCCAAAACGGCGAGAATCTCGTCATATTTCCCGAGGGTACGCGTTCAAAGACGAATTCCGTCGCAAAGGGCAAGACAGGAGTCGCGCTCATAGCCGCAGTGTCGGGAGCCGATGTGCTGCCCGTGGGCATATGCTTCGAGGGCGATCATCTCAGGTTCCGCACAAAGCTGACCATAAGGTACGGCAAGCTCATAAAAGCGGAGGAACTCGCAGTCAGCGAAGAGCATACTTCCGCCGAGCTGAAACAGGTCAAGCGCAGGATAATGGGCGATATAACTGCTCTTGTCGAAGGGCAGAAAGCCGCAGAGCTGCCGCATTACGAGGAACAATGACAAGGATAACTACCGCAAAGACCGCGGGTTTCTGCTTCGGCGTGAAGCGGGCGGTCGAGCTGGTGTATGATACGGCAAAGACATCAAGGACCGCCACTCTGGGCGAGATAATCCACAATGCCGATGTCGTGCGCGATCTTGAAGAAAAAGGCATCAGGGTGATAGACCGCCCGTCCGATGCAGAGCAGGGTGAAACTGTCGTGATACGCTCGCACGGCGTTGAGGACAGCGTTTTCGCAGAGCTTGAAAGGCTCGGGATCTCCTACAGGGACGGCACCTGTCCGTTCGTATCGAAGATACACGATATAGTGCGCAGATGCTCCGGAAAGGGCAGCGCAGTCATCATCGTCGGAGATAAGGATCACCCCGAGGTCATAGGGATCGCAGGGAGTTCGGAGACCGCACCGTATACGGTCTCGGACAGAAAAAGTCTTGACGCGCTGCTCGACAGCGAGCCGGGACTTGCAAAAAAACCGCTTGCAATGGTCGCACAGACGACCTGTAATATAAAAGTATGGGATGACTGCTCGGCGGCATTATCAAAGCGCCGCCCGGATGCAGAGATATTCCGCACGATATGCAGCGCGACCTCGCAGAGACAGCAGGAGGCCGCCGAGCTTGCAGAAAAGTCCGATATCATGATAGTCATAGGCGGACGGCACAGCTCGAACACACGGAAGCTGTATGATATATGCAGCAGCTTCTGTCCGGAGTGTTTTCTCATAGAAAACGCATCGGAACTTAATAAGATCGGATTGCTGACAAGCTTTTCGGATAAATGTGATATCTCTATCGGTGTCACAGCCGGTGCATCGACGCCGGCATATATAATCAAGGAGGTTACAAACCACATGAGTGAAAAATTGCAGAACGACGAGGAATTTAATTTTGAAGAAGCGATAGAGGCCTCGTTCAAGAGATTATATACCGGAAACAGGGTGAAAGGATACATAACGGCCGTAAACGACACGGAAGCTACCGTTGATATTGCGGGTACAAAGCAGACAGGCTATGTTTCGCGTGATGAGATCACCGACGATCCGTCCCTGAAGCCCACAGATGTTCTGAAGGTAGGCGACGAGGTAGAGTTCATCGTTATGAAGGTCAATGATGCCGAGGGTACTGTTGCTCTTTCCAAGAAGCAGGTCGATGAAAGAGTCGGCTTTGACAAGATCGTCAAGGCAAAGGAAGAGGATGCAGTTCTCGAAGGCACCGTTACAAAGGTAGTCAAGGGCGGTATACTCGTTTCCGCAAACGGCGTTACGGTATTCATCCCCGCATCGCAGGCTACTCTCCGCCGCGATGAAAAGCTCGATGATATGCTCAGAAAGACTGTACAGTTCAAGATCATCGAGGTCAATGAGCAGAGAGGCAAGGCTGTCGGCTCGATCAAGGTCGTGCTCAACGCAGCCAAGGAAGAAGCAAAGGAAAAGTTCTGGGAAACAGCCAATGTCGGCGACAAGTTCAAGGGCGAAGTCAAGTCCATAACGAGCTACGGCGCGTTCGTTGATCTCGGCGGCATCGACGGAATGGTACACATCTCTGAGCTTTCATGGAACAGGATCAAGCATCCCTCCGAGGTCGTTTCCGTAGGCGACGAGCTCGAGGTATATATCAAGGAGCTCAACAAGGAGCAGGGAAGGATCTCTCTCGGCTACAAGAAGGACGAGGACAATCCCTTCACCAAGTTCGTCAACGATTATCATGTAGGCGATGATGTGGATGCAAAGATCGTATCTATCACACCGTTCGGTGCATTTGCACAGATAGTTCCCGGTATCGACGGACTTATCCATATCTCTCAGATCTCCGACAAGAGAGTATCCAACGTCAAGGATGTGCTCTCCGTTGGCGATGAGGTAAAGGCAAAGATCACAGAGATCGACGAGGATAAGAAGAGGATCAGTCTCTCTATCCGTGAAGTGCTCCTCGAAAACGGCGGCAGCGCCGATGAAGGCGAAGAGACCGAAGAATAAGTCATAATCCTGAGTTTAAACCGAAAGAAACAAGGCAGGCGCGGGGAGATCGGGTTTATACCATTTCCCGCACGCCCTGTCTGCTGTTCTTTCGGTTTTGATTTTTTTCTATCTGGAGGCAAGGTCACATGAATCCTAATATCATCAATACGTTTGCCGGCGCGGCAGACGGCGCACAGGGCATAACCACCGCACAGAGTGCCATATCAATGATACTCTGGATGGGTATATTTGTCGCAATGGCGTATTTCCTTATACTGCGCCCTCAAAAGAAAAAGGAAAAGGAACAGAAGCAGCTCCGCGATAATCTGCAGATCGGTGACGAGGTCACGACGATAGGCGGAATCACGGGTATAGTTGTCCGCAAGGGCGAAGATACCGTCGTTATCGAAACGGGCGGCGACAGAAACAAGGTCAGAGTAAAGATCTGGGCTATCTCCGAGAACGCAACTCAGCACGATGCTGCCGAGGAAGGCGTAAAGACCAAGAAATCCGGGCTCGGCATACTCAAGGGAGATAAGGAGATATCCGTTTCCGAGGAAAAGAAGTAATCCCGGAGGAACTTTCTGCATAGAATATCCACAGAACATACTCTGTGTTATGGAGGTGCTTTTGTGAATATTCTGAAAAGGCTGTGCCGCGATAACGCCGAAAAGCTCATGACAGCAGCCGTATCGGTGCTTGCGTGTCTGGGAACGGTGTTCCTGTGTATGCTTTTCTGCTCGTGGCTCACGGTAAGGATCGGTTTTCCCGATGAGATCATCGGGGCAATGTCGGGATTTTCGCTCTGCTGCGGCTGCTTTGCGGGAGCTTATACTGCCGGCAGCCTGCGCAGAAAGGGCGGTCTCGCTCTCGGATTCATGTTCGGGGGCATAGTTTTTCTTGTGCTGCTGATACTGTCTGCCTTGCTCGTGCGGGGCTTCACAGCCGGCGGTGCGGCTGCAAAGGCTGCTATGATAGCGGTATGCTCGGCTGCGGGCGGAGTGCTCGGAGCAAACCGCGACAGTTTCAGCGGTATGCGCTGATATTTTGTTAATTTGACTATTGAAATCCATGCCGAAATATGATATAATATGTTTGTTGCCGGAATTGTGAAACGTTATTTGTATACTATGCATATTTTTTGTATGAGTATTTGTGCAAATATCGGAAATCATCGGCATAATTTAGCGGAAGATATACGGCTGTACCGTATAAAATTATTATGGGAGGGGATCCGTGTCATGAAGCATATCAGAACGATCAACAAGGCTAACCTGAAGCAGACTGCGATCAAGGGCGGCTGCGGAAGATGTCAGGCATCCTGCCAGTCGGCTTGCAAGACATCATGTACTGTTGCCAATCAGAAGTGTGAGAACAGCAAATAATCATTCCCGCATTTCTCCGGCAGGCAAGGGGCATAGAGCGGTGATCGCTGTGTACCCCTTGTTTTTGTTGTATGGCCTGCCTTCGCTCCGGGCGCAAGGCAGCATATCCCTTTTTTATTTTTGCTGAAAGGTACTGTTTTATGATCCATAAGTACAAATTGAACGGATACAATATCGTTCTGGATGTTCACAGCGGCGGCGTCCATCTGGTGGACGAACTCACATATGATATGCTCGATAACGTAAATCCGCCGTTTGAGGAAAAATGTCCCGAAAATATCATCGAAAAACTCTCCCGCTTTTACGACAGGGATGAGATACTCTCCTGCTACGAAGAGGTGAAGGAGCTCTATAACGAGCATATCCTCTTTTCTGATGATACCTATGAGAAATTCGCAAAATATTCCGTTGCGGCTCCGCTGAAGTCGATGTGCCTGCTCGTGACTATGGACTGCAATCTGCGGTGCAGATACTGCTTTGCCGAGACCGGCGAATACGGCATGAAAAAGCGCAAGCTGATGAGCTTTGAAACGGGAAAACGCGCTCTTGACTTTCTGCTCGAAAATTCCGGAGACAGGGAAAATCTCGAGGTCGATTTCTTCGGCGGCGAGCCTCTGATGAATTTCGACGTTGTGAAGCAGCTCGTGATGTACGGCAGATCGCGCGAAAAGGACTATATAAACAAACACTTCCGCTTCACCGTCACCACCAACGGCATCCTCCTCGATGACGAAAAGACCGATTTCATCAACCGTGAGATGTCCAATGTCGTGCTTTCCATCGACGGCAGAAAAGAAGTCAACGACCGTATGCGCACCCATATCAACGGCAGCGGGACATATGACGAGATAATCGAAAAATACAAGAAGCTCGTGGAAAAGCGCAAGCATCAGAATTACTATGTCCGCGGCACTTTCACAAAGCATAATCTCGATTTCACTAACGATGTCCTGAGCCTTGCAGAACAGGGATTCAAGGAGATATCCGCAGAGCCTGTGGTCGCTCCTGCCAAGGAGGATTACGCACTTACCGAGCGCGATCTCCCGGCTATATTCTCCGAGTACGAGCGCCTTGCACAGGCTATACTCGTAAGCGATAAGCAGGGCAAGCATTTCAATTTCTTCCATTTCATGATCGACCTCGATCAGGGTCCCTGCGCGATAAAGAGACTGCGCGGCTGCAGCAGCGGAAATGAATATGTTGCTGTAACTCCCGACGGGGATATATATCCCTGTCATCAGTTCGTCGGTGTCGAAAAATATCGTATGGGCAATATCGCCGAAGGCAAGATAAACTCCGATATCAGGAACGAATTTGCTGCCGCCAATATCTACAGCAAGGATGACTGCAAGAACTGCTGGGCAAAGTTCTACTGCAGCGGCGGATGCAATGCCAATAACTACACCTATAACGGCGATATCCATTCGCCCTACAAGATATCCTGCGAGCTCGAAAAGAAGCGCCTTGAATGCGCAATAATGATAAAGGCGGCAATAGCAGCCGAGGAACAGCAGGAAGACTGATCATCCGGATATTCCCCTCGCAGCACTGTGAGGGGAATATTTTTATTTCACATTATCTACATATAAATATCATATTTTTCTTTATAATTTCATCCAGATTTTTCTTTATTTTTGTCAATGAAAGTGCTATAATGTAATCGTGGGATAATTTCCCGCAGATACTCAAAGTAGGGGGAATTTATATGAATACACAGAAACTCACAAAGAAATCTCTCGAAGCCCTGCAGAAAGCGCAGGATATGGCTGTGCAGTACCAGAACATGAATGTGGCTGACGAGCATCTTCTCTATGCTCTGCTCTCACAGGATGACGGACTGATACCGCAGCTTTTCTCGAAGATAGGCGCCGACTGCGAAATGATGAAAAAATCGGTAGAAAAGCTCGTATCCGAGATAACCCGTGTTTCGGGCAGCGGCCGTGATGTGAATACAGTATATATATCCACCGACTGCGAACGCACGCTCAACGGTGCCGAGACAGAAGCATCCCGTATGGGCGACGAGTTCGTATCGGTCGAGCATATCGTTATCAGTATGCTCGATAATACCAATGATAAGCTGAAAAAGCTGTTCGATTCGTTTGCGATAACCAAGGACGCCTTCCTGAAGGTGCTCTCCGAGGTAAGGGGCGACAACCGCGTGACCTCTGATTCTCCCGAGGATACCTATGACGCGCTGAAAAAGTATGGTCAGGATCTCGTCGAGCTTGCAAAGAAGAACAAGCTCGATCCCGTCATCGGCAGAGATACCGAGATACGCAATGCAATACGCATACTTTCAAGAAAGACCAAGAACAACCCCGTGCTCATCGGTGAACCGGGCGTCGGCAAAACAGCTATCGCCGAGGGACTTGCTCAGCGCATAGTGCGCGGAGATGTCCCGGACAATCTGAAAGACCGCAAGCTCTTCTCTCTCGATATGGGAAGTCTCATATCCGGCGCCAAGTACCGCGGCGAATTTGAGGAACGCCTCAAAGCCGTGCTCGGTGCGGTAAAGAAGTCACAGGGCAGGATAATACTCTTTATAGACGAGCTGCATACCATAGTAGGCGCGGGCAAGACAGACGGCGCAATGGATGCGGGCAATCTGCTCAAACCTATGCTCGCACGCGGAGAGCTCCACTGCATCGGCGCTACGACGCTCAATGAATACCGCGAATACATCGAAAAGGATTCCGCTCTCGAAAGGCGTTTCCAGCCCGTAATGGTCCCGGAGCCGACAGTCGAGGACACTATAACTATACTCCGCGGACTGAAGGAGCGCTATGAGGTCTTCCACGGCGTGAAGATACACGACAGCGCCCTGATCACCGCCGCTACCCTTTCCGACAGATATATCACCGACCGCTTCCTCCCCGATAAGGCTATCGACCTTGTGGACGAGGCGTGCGCGATGATACACACCGAAATGAACTCCATGCCGACAGAGCTTGACGATATCTCCCGCCGCATAATGCAGAAGGAGATCGAGGAGACAGCTCTCAAAAAGGAAGAAGATAAGCTCTCGGTCGAAGAGCTCGCCAACACACGCAAGGAGCTTGCCGATCTCCGTGCCGAATTCGATGAGATGAAGGCAAAGTGGGATTCCGAAAAGACCGTGATAACCCGCCTCCAGACACTGCGCGAGGAGATCGAGGATACAAACGCCGAGATCGCCGCTGCAGAGAGAAATTACGATCTCAGCAAGGCGGCAGAGCTGAAATACGGCAAGCTGCCCCAGCTGCAGAAGGAGCTCTCGGAAGCAGAGGAAGCTGCCGAAAAGAACAAGAGCAATTCCCTTCTCCGCGATAAGGTCACCGATGAGGAGATATCCAAGATAGTAGCCCGCTGGACAGGTATACCCGTTTCCAAGCTCATGGAGGGCGAAAGGGAGAAGCTGCTGAACCTCGATGCAACGCTGCATCAGCGCGTTATCGGGCAGGATGAGGCGGTACAGAAGGTGACCGAAGCGATACTCCGCAGCCGCGCGGGTATACAGGATCCCGACAAGCCGATAGGCTCGTTCATGTTCATGGGGCCCACAGGCGTCGGAAAGACCGAGCTTGCAAAGACTCTCGCCGAAGCGCTCTTTGATGACGAACGCAATATCGTGCGCATAGATATGACCGAATATATGGAGAAATTCTCCGTCAGCAGACTGATCGGAGCGCCTCCGGGATATGTCGGCTATGACGAGGGCGGTCAGCTCACCGAAGCGGTGCGCAGAAAGCCGTATTCGGTAGTGCTCTTCGATGAAGTGGAAAAGGCTCATCCCGATGTGTTCAATATACTTCTGCAGGTGCTCGATGACGGCAGGATCACCGATTCGCAGGGCAGGACGATCAATTTCAAGAACACCGTTATCATACTGACCTCCAATCTCGGCTCGGATATCATACTCGAAGGCATCGATGATAACAACGAGATAACCCCCGCCGCCCGCGAGGCAGTGAACAAGCTCCTCAAGACCAAGTTCAGACCCGAGTTCCTGAACAGACTTGACGAGATAGTGTTCTATAAGCCTCTCACAAAGGCGGAGATATATCCGATAATCAGGCTGACGCTGAAAGATCTCGAAAGCAGGCTGAAGGACAGACAGCTCTCACTCAGCATAAGCGACGAGGCTATGGATTTCATCGCAAACAACGGGTATGACCCGATATACGGTGCAAGACCGCTCAAAAGGTATATCCAGCGCGAGCTCGAAACGAAGCTCGCCCGCAAGATCATTGCGGAGGATATCGCGCCCTATACCAAACTCAGCGTTGAGATAGAAAACGACAGTATAGTTATAAAATCTTAATGTCATGATACGGCAATACCGGCTTTTCGGGCATAGTCCCGGAAGCCGGTTTCTTTTTCCGGTCATAGCCATGACGATCATCTTTATGACAATTTATTACATTATAGAATCAGATGTTGAAATCCCGCCGCGGTCGTGCTATAATGAAATATGTATGTAATGCTGCGCGGAAATATCCTGCGCCGCGGCAAAGTGAATACGAAAGGAATGTCATTGCTTTATGAACGGGCAGAACAAAAAGAAAAGTCCTTTCCTGATAATCGAATTTATAATCGTCATATTGATGATACTTGCTATAGCCTTTATGATAACGATATATTTTTCGTTCAGGGAAACGGGCGCCGCTCCGAAGGTGTTCGGATATTATATCTATCATACCCACGCTGTCAATATGGCGCCGAAGATACCCGCCGGAACAGCAGTATTTGCCAAGGAATCCGAAAAGAACAATGTCGGACAGGACAGCATAGTGCTCTGCAGGATAGACGATAAGATAACTCTTATCAAAGTCGTCGATATGCTCGATGAGAACGGAAAGAAATACTATATAGTCCGGTTCAGCACCTCCCCCGAAAACGAGACCTATAAGATACCAGTCGAAAGCGTTATGGCAAAGGCGATGTATCAGGATGAATTTTCGGGAAAGCTCATCGATTTTGCGACCTCGAAGGTCGGTATCGTGCTTGTGATAATCGTACCGAGCATACTGATAATCCTTACACAGATAATACGTCTCGTGTCCTCCGGCAGAAAAAATGACGACGATATCGAGGATCAGGTATTCGAGCATATCTTCCCCGATGAGATAGATGATATCAATATAGCTCTCGATAAGATACCTGTGATAAAGGACGAGAACGAAGCCGAGGAGCTGCGCCCGATACGCGCCGAGTTCGATAAGAAGGTATATGCCGCAGAGGAAAGCGTTATCGGTGTCGATAAGAACGGCAGAGCTGAATACAGCCCCAGAAGCACGAACGGCGATGTCCTCACCACCAGCGACAGCTTTTTCAGCTCGAACGGCAGCGATCCGGGAGACCTTTCTTTCAGCCGTCCCCAGAATACCGCTGACGACAGCCCGATAACAGGCTTTGTGAACGACCCCGTGAAAATTTCCGACAGCGGTGATAATGATAACGCCGCAGAGGATCATAAGCCGGCACTCAGCAATGTCCTGCCCAACAGCCTGTATAATCTGAATACCCCCGCCTCCCCCGAGCTCCCGGATGAGCCCGATACAAAGGAAAGCAAGAAAAAACGCACTGTCGAGGATATCCCGCATCTCCCGCCCGTGGAATTCTATGACAGCGATAATCCAGCCGATGTCATCGCTCCGGACGACAATGACCGCCCGCTGCTGGATACGAATTCTATCCCCGAAAA
>JAILFE010000313.1 GCA_024697725.1 Oscillospiraceae bacterium | reverse complement strand
TCGTCGGAAACGTTTGTGTTTTTCAATATCACCGCGGGCTCTGGTATAAGGTCATATACCCATTCATATATAATACATACATCGTTGTATATCTTTTCGGCGATATTTCTTAGCTTCTGGATATTTGAAATATACCCATCCTCGCTTCCGGTACATTTCTTTATAAGCTCTTCAAGCCTGTTATTAAGATCGGTGCCGCCGTTCATCATGCAGTCAACGATATCGTTGCACAGATAATCGACATCGGACATTGATTTATTCAGAAGCTTTTTCTCGAACCTTTTCATGGCTCTCTCCAGGGAATCGGAGAGAGCTTTGTCTGTTACGGGCTTGATAAGGTAATCGAAGGCGTAATGCGTGAGCGCCTTCCTTACGATATGGAAATCCGCCTTTTCGCCTGTCAGGATAACGCATATGCAGCGCCCCTTTTCCTCGGCTGCTTTAAGGATATCAAAGCCGTTGGGCTTTTCCATATCCACGTCTGTGATTATGATATGTATGTCCTTATCGTCAAGGAGCCTGATGACCTCATTGCCGTCGGTTGACGTACATTTTATCGTAAACATACCGGCGTTCTTTTCCCAGAAGTCCAGTCCCTCGATCTCTCTGATATATCTGTCCGTTTCGCCTGATATAACAACATTATACATAAAATTCAGCTCCTTTTGGTCGTGAGTGCCTCTTTCGCCTGTTATTGTGCCGGACGACTGTCTTTAAGGATGCTGCCGGTAAAGCCGGTCAGCTGCTTTCCTGTAAAAAACTGATCGTATAATATGTATGAAAGGATATCAATTATGTATAAGCATATCAGGGGTGCAGAGGAAACATATAAAGCTGATATGTTATCTCTGCTATTGCAAACTGTTAAAAAATGCAAGTTTTGAAACAACATCTTGCAATTTGTTCATAATTAATGATATCAGATATTGTGTGTATAGTCAAGAGAGAAAATGTGTATTAAATATCAAAAATCAAAATTTTGTAATTTTGACTAATAAAAATGCAGCATTCATGGCTTTTTTAGATATATCGAAAGAGCGCGTGTTTGGCATTGATATATATAGGATTGGTAATTTTGAATAGAAAATATCCCGGAGCAGCGCTTACTTTTGCAAGCTAAATATTTTTATCCTTCAACAAAACATTTTAGGTGTACATTCCGGCTGCGTTGGTTTATAATATATTTCGTCAACAGGGAAATGACAGAAAATATTACGGATATCCGGATAACTGAAAGAGATCATCTTGTACAAGCATAGCAGTTCGGCATGATATTTTACGGCGGATAATATCGGGTGTATAGTTAGTATATTAAGGCAATGGGGTCTGTTTATTATAAACGCCCCATTTTTTATTTGTCTGAACATCATGCACATATCAGGAATATAAAGAAGGTCGTCTGATCTTCGTATTATTAAGGAGTTGCATCTATATGAAAAATCTAAGAAGCTTATCACTGGTCGCTTTAACGGCAGCAGTATTAACTATGTCAGCCTGCGGTTCCGGCGCAGACACATCCTCTTCTCCGGCAGCAGCTGGCGAGCAGACATCTGCATCGGAACCCGCTGAAACCGGCGACACGGTCAAGGTAGGCATTCTTCACTCACAGAGCGGTACGATGGCTATGGCTGAAAAGCCCATGATCGAAGCAGTACAGATGGCTATTGACGAGATCAATGCCAGCGGCGGCGTTCTCGGAAAGCAGATCTCGTATGTAAGTGAGGACGGTGCATCCGATGCGGCTATATTTGCTGAAAAGGCAACCAAGCTCCTTACCAAGGACAATGTTGCAACGATCTTCGGCTGCTGGACTTCCGCTTCAAGAAAGGCTGTTCTCCCCGTAGTAGAGGGCAATAACGGTCTTCTGTGGTATCCTGTACAGTATGAGGGTCTTGAATCCTCCCACAATATAATGTATACCGCTCCCTGCCCCAATCAGCAGGCTATCCCCGCACTTGACTACATCATGGAAAATATCAAGCCCAAGAGCGGCGGCACAGTTAAGATATTCCTGTTCGGCTCGGACTATGTATATCCGAGAACCACGAACACTATTATAAAGGCAATGCAGCCCGATTACGGCTTTGAGATCGTCGGCGAGGAATATATCCCCCTCGGATATACCGACTGCTCTACGGTTATAACAAAGATCCAGCAGTCCGGTGCCGATATTATCGTTAATACCATCAACGGCGACTCGAACGTTTCGTTCTTCAAGCAGTACCGCGACGCCGGTCTTAAGCCGGAGGATATCCAGGTAATGTCCTTCTCCGCATATGAGGAAGATATAAGAGGTATGGGTCCCGAATATTCCGACGGAACACTGTTTGCCTGGAACTATTTCCAGTCTATTGATACCCCCGAATCGAAGGAATTCACCGATAAATTCCAGACTCTTTACGGCAGCGACAAGGTAACGGGCGACCCCGTTGTAAATGCCTACGAGGGCGTATATCTCTGGAAAAAGGCTGTTGAGGCGGCAAATTCCTTTGATGTCGAAGAAGTCATCAAGGTTTGCGAATCCGGCTCCGTTGAAGCAGAGACCCCCGAGGGAGTTGTAAGCATTGCGTCCGGCGATACCCATCACTGCCTGCAAAAGGTATTTATCGGCGTTGCTGATAAGGATGGTCAGATCCAGTCCGTATGGGAGACCCAGGACAGAGTTGAACCCGACCCCTGGCTCAAATCATACACCTGGGCAGAATCGGCAGGTCTCGGAAGCTGATATAAGCTACTGAAAGGATGATATTTCATGGATCTGATCTTAATGCAGCTTTTCAACGGACTAAGCGTAAGCTCGATCCTGCTGCTCGCCGCACTGGGACTTGCGATAACGTTCGGTCTTATGGGCATAATCAACATGGCTCACGGCGAGTTTATAATGATAGGCGCATATACGGCATATGTTGTACAGAATGTATGGAAGTCGGTATTTCCGGAAAGCAGCAGCGATATATATTTCCTGCTGGAGATGATAGCGGCATTCTTCGTGACCGCCATAGTCGGTCTGATACTTGAAAGGCTCATCATCCGGCATCTGTACGGTCGTGCTCTTGACAGTCTTCTTGTAACATGGGGTATAAGCCTTGTTCTTCAGCAGGCTGTCCGTTCAATATTCGGCCCCGCGAATGTCAGCGTTTCCGCTCCCGCATTCCTTGACAAGAACATACAGGTAACGGGAATGTTCGCGATGTCCGGGAAAAGGCTTTTCATACTTGCACTGGCGGTAGTTTGCTGCACTCTGATAGCTCTGATGATGTATAAGACGAAGCAGGGCAGAAATATCAGAGCGGCAATGCAGAACCGCGATATGGCAGCAAGTCTCGGCGTTAATACCGCGAAATGTGATATGATAACATTTGCGGTAGGTTCGGGATTTGCGGGTATCGCAGGCTGTGCTATCACATTTCTCGGTCCCATTGGTCCTACTATCGGTCAGTCATATATCGTTGACGCATTTATGACGGTAGTTGTCGGCGGTGTCGGAAAAATAATCGGATGTATCACAGGCGCTACGATAATCGGCGTCGGCGGTCCTACATTTGAATTCTTCACATCCGCATCTCTCGGCAAGGTAATGATATTCATAGTTGTAATAATCATATTACAGTTCAAGCCTAAGGGTATATTCTCGATGCATAGCCGTGCGCTTGATGACTGAGGAGGTAACGGTAATGCAAATAAAAGATATCCAGAAGGAAAAACGGCTTTCGGGCAAGATGAAGCTTGCTCTCCTGATATTTATTTTTCTTGCGACTGCACCCCTCTATATGTCATCATTCAGAGTGACGATGCTGGGCAAATATATGTGCTTTGCACTGATAGCGCTCGGCATCGACATGATATGGGGATATACAGGCATACTGAGTCTCGGACACGGCGTATATTTCGGACTGGGCGCATACTGTATGGCGATGCACCTGAAGCTCGAAGCTTCTGACGGAGCGCTGCCGGATTTCATGGCATGGAGCGCTGTTGAAAAGCTCCCGGCGTTCTGGGCACCCTTCCAGAGCAGTGCATTCACATTATTCTCGATAGTCCTGATACCCGTAATATTCGCGGCGGTAATAGGTTCGCTTACGTTCCTCAACCGTATCAAGGGCGTATTCTTCTGCATACTGTCGCAGGCGCTTGCATTCGCCCTTGCCACATTCATGATAGGCAGACAGGAATACTTCGGCGGTTCAAACGGTCTTACAAACTTCACCACGCTATTCGGCCATGCGGTAAACGATCCCGTGACAAAGACCGTATTGTTCTATTTAACTCTCATATCCCTTATCGCGGCGTTCGCATTATGCATGAAGATCGTTAACAGCCGCGCCGGCCGCGTGCTCGTGGCAACAAGAGACGCCGAAAACAGGCTCCGCTTCACGGGATATTCCCCTGCGGTATACAAGGTATTCGTATATTGCCTTTCCGCAGCACTGGCGGGCATCGCCGGAGCGCTGTATGTACCCCAGGTAGGTATCATCTCGCCGACTGATATAAATATCGCGCCCTCTACCGAAATGGTGATATGGGTGGCGGTCGGAGGAAAATCCACACTTGTCGGCGCGATACTCGGCGCACTTGTCGTAAACTTCGCAAAGAGCCTTGTTTCCGAGCAGTTCCCCGCAGTATGGCAGTTCTTTATAGGCGCATTGTTCATCGCTGTGATACTGTTCTTCCCCGCAGGCCTTATCTCGATAAAGGATCTGCCGGCAAAGATCAGGTCGTTTATTAAAAAGAGAGCTGATACCGGCGAGGCAGAGGATAAGAAGCAAGCCGGAACCAATGCCAAAGCAAAAAGCGATAACGGGTTATTCAGCAATAAAAAGCCAGTCACGGTCACGTCCGTAAAGGTAAGTAAAGGAGACGGACAGTAATGGGAGTAGCAACGCCTGTTCTTGAAATAAAGAACGCAAGTATAACATTCGGTAATTTCAGGGCGGTCAAGAATGTTTCCACCACCGTTTACGAAAATGAGGTGCGTTTTCTGATAGGTCCCAACGGCGCGGGAAAAACCACGCTGCTTGACGCGATATGCGGAAAGAACAAGCTTTCCGACGGAAATATCATCTATCATAACGAGGGCGAAGAATACGATCTTCAAAAGATCAAGGAAAACAAGATAGTCAATATCGGCGTGGGAAGAAAATTCCAGGCACCCAGCGTATTTACCGGACTTACGATATTTGAGAATATGGAGCTTGCAGTAGTAAGGGAGAGAGATGTTTTCTCATCGCTGCGGAGCAGACTGAAAAAGCGCGAGATAGAGGATATCAAGCATCAGCTCCAGTTTGTCGGGCTCTATGAAATGAAGGACGAATATCCGACAGTGCTTTCGCACGGTCAGAAGCAGTGGCTGGAGATCGCTATGCTGTGCGTATCAAAGCCGAAGCTCATGCTGCTTGATGAACCCGTTGCCGGAATGGGGCGGCGCGAGACCCAGCGCACAGCCGAGCTCTTAAGGATAATACAGAACAACTGCACTATCATAGTTGTCGAACATGATATGCAGTTTGTAAAAGAGGTGGCGACGCTTGTTACGGTGCTTCATGACGGCGAACTCCTGTGCGAGGGGACAATGGATGAAGTATCGAGCAATCAGCAGGTAATAGACGTATATCTCGGAAGGGGCGGTGAGTGACATCATGGATAAGGCTATGCTGGAACTTGATGAGATAACCGCTGCGTACAGCGGCAGCAAGGTGCTGTTCGGTGTGGATATAGCCGCCAGAAAGGGTGAGATAACCTGCCTTGTCGGAAGAAACGGCGTCGGCAAGTCTACCACGATGAAAGCGATAATGGGGCTTGTGAAAACCCCTTCGGGCGATATCCGGGTAGACGGACAGAGCATATTTTCTCTGCCTTCATATGCAAGGGCAAAGGCTGGCATAGGATATGTTCCGCAGGGACGGGAGATATTCCCGCAGCTCACGGTCAAGGAAAATATACTCCTTGGCATGGAGGCAAATCCGAAGGTAAAGGAGATCCCCGACCATATATTTGAGACATTCCCGATATTAAAGGAATTCCTCGAAAGGCGCGGCGGAGATCTTTCGGGCGGGCAGCAGCAGCAGCTTGCCATAGCAAGGGCGGTAGTATCAGAGCCGAAGGTGCTTATCCTCGATGAACCGACAGAGGGCATACAGCCCTCCGTGATACAGGAGATAGGCAGGGTAATAACCAGGCTCAAAAAGGATATGGCGATACTTATGGTCGAACAGTACCTTGAATTTGTGCTCGAAGTATCTGACAGGTGCTATGTTATGGAAAAGGGCCGTATCTCTATGAGCGGCAAGACCGGCGAGCTTGATAAGGACAGACTGCAGCAGCTTTTGTCCATGTAATATCTTGTAAAGGGTGATACTTATGAAGATGGTAAGAGCTATTATAAGACCCGAAATGGTAAAGAATGTCATGGACGCTCTTGAAGAAAAAGGGTTTATATCAGTAACCGAAATGGATGTTTACGGCCGCGGAAAGCAGAACGGAATAACAATAGGAAGCGTTAAGTATGACGAGCTTCCGAAGACCATGCTCTTTATGATAATCGAGGACAAGGACTGCGACACCGTATGCAGCACTATCCTTGAAGCGGCTAAGACAAACGGCGGTACGATCGGCGACGGACGTATATTCGTGCTTCCCGTCGAGCAGTCTTATACAATAAGCAGCGGCAAGACGGGCGTATAAGGGGGATATATCAATATGAAGGAAATAACCGCACTTGTACGCCCTTCGAAGGTACAGGATACCAAGAATGCGCTTGCGGCGATCGGCATTCCCGCATTTACGGGAAGAAAGGTATTCGGACGCGGAAAAAAGAACGCTTCGATGTACGAGGGCGACGAGGTGATCGCAAGATCGAATATAGTGCCCAATCGTATGTTTATCATCGCTGTTGAGGATGAGGATGTGAAGAAGGTCATAGACACGCTTATCCTCGTCAATCAGACGGGTCACAGGGGCGACGGCAGGATATTTGTACTGCCTATCTGTGAGACATACCGTATCAGCAGCGGCGAAAAGCTTTGATCTACGGTAAAGATCTATTCTTTATATATTTAGTTGACAGTATCCGATACATTGACTATGTGCTTTGTCTTTGGATTCGGAAAATGTTCCCACAGTTTTAAGGAGGTATAATTATGGGAAGCATCGGCAGTATGAACAAACCCAGCAACGGTCTTTTGGTAGCAGCTATTCAGTTCCCTGCGCCTATCGTCAATTCCAGAGCGGACATTGACAAGCAGATCGAGGATATCGTAAGAACTCTTCATGCTACAAAGGCGGGTTATCCCGGCTGCGAGCTCATCGTATTCCCGGAGTACAGCACACAGGGCCTTAATACTACCAAGTGGCTGACAGATGAATTCCTTTGCGATATTCCCGGCAAGGAGACCGAGATCTTCGGAAAGGCCTGTAAGGAAGCGGGCGTATGGGGCGTATTCTCCATCATGGAGAGGAATCCCGACCCCACAAAGAACCCTTACAATTCGGCAATAATCATCAATCCCGACGGCGAGATCGCACTGCATTACAGAAAGCTGTTCCCCTGGAACCCCATCGAGCCCTGGTATCCCGGCGATAAGGGTATGCCCGTTTGCGAGGGTCCCGGCGGCTCGAAGCTGGCGGTATGTATCTGCCACGACGGTATGATCCCCGAGCTTGCACGTGAAGCGGCATACAAGGGCTGCAACGTATATATCAGAATTTCCGGTTACAGCACACAGGTCAACGAGCAGTGGATACTCACCAACCGCTCCAACGCATGGCATAACCTTATGTATACCGTGGCTGTAAACCTTGCCGGATATGACGGAGTATTCTACTACTTCGGCGAAGGTCAGGTCACCAACTATGACGGTACCGTTCTTGTACAGGGTCACAGAAATCCCTACGAGATCGTAACTGCCGAGATCTTCCCCGAAAAGGCAGACGCGGCGCGTAAGGAATGGGGCCTTGAAAACAATATCTACAACCTGGGTCACCGCGGATATGTTGCATATCCCGGCGGACAGCCCGACGCAATGCTTACATATGTCAAGGATCTGGCAGAGGGCAAGTATCATCTGCCCTGGGAAGATGATATGGCGATCAAGGACGGCACTATCTACGGATATCCCACAACAGGCGGACGCTTCGGCACAGAGCCTTACGATGATCCCCACAATATCCATTCCTACAAAGGCTGAGCCAGACAGATATATTATCCCCGGCTCTAAGATATCCCCGATCAGTTCAGTTTCTTCTGTAAAAATGCCATAATAAATTCCTCGTTCGGCGGGATACGGTGGATATATGAAGCTGTATCCACCCCGCTGAACAAAATGTATCACGTATCTTAGAGCGGGAAATATACAAATTATATCACTCCTTGCGGGGCTGTTATACGGCAGCCCCGCCGGAGTATTTTTCGCGTACAGCAATATAGATACAGAAAGTTCTTCGTCCGGCGGGATACAGCATATTCATATCGCCGGCGGACATGATATATCCAGTATCGTATAGATGTAATATAAAAACGTATATCGCTCCCTGCGGAGCTACGGAAGGTGAAATAATGGAAGACGCAGTACTTGCCCTGATAGGCGACAAAAAGATATATGAAAGCGATCTTGACCGTATCATATCGCGGTATCCCACGGAAAAAAGGATCTACTTTGAAACAAACCGCGGCCGCGGCGATCTGCTTGAACAGAAGGTCGCATTCTCTGTATTCTCACGGTATGCCCGTGAAAAAGGCATTGATACATCCGAAGAATATATCAGAAAAATATCGGATATAACCGAGCAGATACTCACTCAGCTCGTTATGCAGGAGCTATTTTCATCAGTAAGCGTAACAGATGAAGACGCAAGGATATTTTACGATGAGAACCTCGATAAATTCGTGCTTGAAGAAACAGTCCGCGCAAGCCACATACTTGTGGAGGACGAAAGCACGGCTTGTGAAATAGAAAAGCAGATAAAAAGCGGAGAGACAGACCTTCCCGCGGCGGCGGAAAAATATTCGGTATGTCCTTCAAAGGAAAAAGGCGGCGATCTCGGATATTTCAAGCGGGGAATGATGGTAAAGGAATTTGAAGACGCCGCCTTCGATATGGAACTGAATACGATAAGCACGCCGGTAAAGACGCAGTTCGGATATCACATAATAATGGTGACGGATAAAACGCCCAAGGGCATTATGGACTTTGACGATGTAAAGGATAAGCTGAAAGAGCAGCTTCGTTCACAGAAGCAGCAGGAAATATATGAAGAAAAATACAATGAGCTAAAGGAAAAATACGGTGTAGTGATAAACTGACGGGACTTCACGGAAAAGGAGGCGAATGATATGCACCTGACGCCAAGAGAACAGGAAAGACTGATGATCCATTACGCAGGGCTGCTGGCTAAGGAACGAAAGAATAAGGGTCTGCGGCTGAATTATCCCGAAACTGTCGCATATATAACGGCGGAGCTTCTGGAGCTGGCTAGGGAAGGGCTGTCTGTGACCGAGCTCATGCAGAAGGGAAAGCATCTGCTGACTGCGGAGGAGGTGATGGACGGAGTTCCCGAAATGATAGGCGAGATACAGTTTGAGGCGACATTCAGGGACGGCACGAAACTCGTGACCGTTCATGAGCCCATAATCCCTGCTAACAGGCTTATACCGGGCGAGTTTCTTATAGATGACGGCGAGATAACGCTCAATGCAGGAAAGGATACCATAACGATGCAGGTAATAAACACTGCTGACAGACCTGTCCAGGTGGGCTCGCACTATCATTTCTTTGAGATAAACAAGGCTCTTTCGTTTGACAGAAAGGCGGCATTCGGCTATCGGCTTGATATCCCCGCGGGAAATGCCATACGGTTCGAGCCGGGGGAGACACGTACCGTGACATTGGTCAAGATCGGAGGAAACCGCGTCGGCGGCGGTCTTAACGGACTTACACAGGGTAATATGGACGATACCGGGGTTCGGGAAAAAGCATTTTCACAGGCGGCAGCTTTGGGATTTAAAGGAGTTTGAGGATGCAGAAGATAGATAAAAGGAAATATGCCGATATGTACGGCCCGACTGTCGGTGACCGCGTGCGCCTCGGTGATACCTCGCTAATAGCGGAGGTGGAGCGTGACTGCGCGGTATACGGCGAAGAAGCTAAATTCGGCGGCGGCAAATCCCTGCGCGACGGCATGGGACAGTCCTGCTCCGTGCCCGATGAGGAATGCCCGGACTTTGTCATCACCAGTGCGCTTATCATAGACTATACGGGTGTATACAAGGCAGACGTCGGCATAAAGGACGGGAAGATCAGCGCCATAGGCAAGGCGGGCAATCCCGATATTATGGACGGCGTAACGCAGGGGCTGACCTTCGGGGCTTCCACGGAAGCCATTGCAGGAGAAGGGCTGATACTTACGGCGGGCGGCATCGACACGCATATCCACTTCATTAGCCCCACGCAGATAGAAACGGCGCTGTATTCGGGTATCACCACTATGATAGGCGGCGGCACAGGACCTGCCGACGGCACGAATGCCACTACCTGTACGCCGGGTGCATTCAGTATAGAAAAAATGATAGAAGCCGCGGAGGAATATCCGATGAACCTCGGGTTTCTCGGAAAGGGCAACAGCTCGGAACACGATACCTTAGCCGAGCAGATCGAAGCGGGTGCCTGCGGGCTGAAAATACACGAGGACTGGGGCTCCACTCCGGCTGTTATCTGCAAAGCGCTTGATGTCGCGGACGAATATGACGTGCAGGTATCCATCCATACCGATACGCTGAACGAGGGCGGTTTTGTTGAAGATACGTTAAATGCCATCGGCGGACGTGTGATACATACCTATCATACAGAAGGCGCGGGCGGCGGCCATGCACCCGATATCATAAAGGCGGCGGCTTTTGAAAATATCCTGCCCTCCTCCACGAATCCCACCATGCCGTTTACCGGAAACACGATAGACGAACATCTCGATATGCTTATGGTATGTCATCATCTTGACAGCAGGGTGCCCGAAGATGTCGCATTTGCCGATTCCCGCATCAGACCCGAAACTATCGCTGCCGAGGATGTGCTTCATGATATGGGCATATTCAGCATGATGAGCAGCGATTCACAGGCGATGGGGCGCGTGGGCGAGGTCATAACCCGAACATGGCAGACTGCTTCAAAAATGAAGGATCAGCGCGGCATTCTTCCGGAGGACAATGAACGAAACGATAATTTCCGCATAAAAAGATATATATCAAAATATACTATCAATCCCGCGATAACACACGGTATATCTGAATATGTGGGCTCGGTCGAGGTGGGGAAGATAGCCGATCTTGTGCTGTGGAAGCCCGCGATGTTCGGAGTAAAGCCCGAAATGATAATCAAGGGCGGATTTATCTGCGCTTCACGCATGGGCGACGCAAATGCCTCTATCCCCACACCGCAGCCGCTGGTGTACACAAAAATGTTCGGAGCCCACGGGCTTGCGGTAAAGCGCTGCTGTGCCACATTTACCTCGAAAAAGGCTGCGGAAAACGGCATTGCGGAAAGGCTCGGACTTGAAAGAATAGTACTGCCCGTATCGAATTGCAGGAATATCGGAAAGAGCAGTATGCAGTATAATAACAGAACAGGCAGCATAGATGTTGACCCGGAGACCTACCGCGTAAAGGTCGACGGCGCTGACATCTCCTGCGAGGCGGCGGATTCTCTGCCGCTTACACAGCTTTACTATCTGTTCTGAACGGAGGTCTGTCATGATATGTACTGAAATACTCGGCAATATTAGCGGTATACATACGGATAAAACCGTACACTGCGTATCTGTCGAATGGTTTGAAAGAGACAAAAAGATACTGAGAAAGGTCCTTGAAAGCGGCGAGGAGATCGGCATACGCTGCGTGCAGAAGCTGAGTGAGGGTGATATACTTTTCGAGGATGACAAAAATATCATCGCCGTGAGCATTGCCCCCTGCGACCTTATCAGCACGCCTGTCAGAAATATGCGGGAAATGGGTAGGCTCTGCTTTGAACTCGGGAACAGGCATCTTACTCTTGCGATATCCGATGATAATGTCAGATGCCCGTATGACGAGCCCACGTTTGCTTATCTGCAAAAGCTGGGATTTTCAAGCGAAAAGGTGCATGAGCGTTTTGATGATTATATCGAATGCCGGGCGCACGGACATTCGAACGAGCACGGACATTCGCATCATCACCATGAATGACCCACTGTTTTTTCTTTTGCAGGTGTTCGATCCTTTGTTCCCGATAGGCTTGTTCACCATGTCAAACGGTCTTGAAACGTATGTAAGCAAGGGCATAATATATGATACGGCAGCACTGGAGCAATACCTTGAGGGAATGCTTTATATATTGCCGTATTCCGACCTTGGCTTTGCGGCAAAGGCGGCAGCGGGAGGGGATATCCGGCTGCTCGACAGCCTGTGTGCGGCGTTGAAAACGCCGTATGAGCTGCGGCAGTGCAGTATGCGGCTGTGCTCCAGGTTTTTGAAAAATGTCTGCGATATGGAGGATATCCAAAGTCTTGAAGCATATCGTAAGGGTATCGAAGAAGGCATATTTTCCGGCTGTTATCCCGTTGCCGCGGGGATATATATCGGGGCATCAGCCGATATAAAGCGGGGGCTTGGGATATACTGCTACAATATGCTTTCGGCGGCGGTGAACAATGCGGTAAAGCTTGTTCCTCTGCGGCAGACAGACGGGCAGAGGGTGCTTCATTCGGTGCTCGGGAAGATACCCTCCGCCGTTGAAGAAGCCATGCGCTGCGATATATCGGAACTGGGGGCAGGCGGCTTCGGATTTGAATTTCGCTCCATGCAGCACGAGACATTGTATACAAGAATATATATTTCATAGGAGATCTGGATATGTCATACATCAAAATCGGCGTCGGCGGACCCGTGGGTTCGGGAAAGACCGCCCTTATCGAACGCCTCACCCGGAAAATGGCGGAGGAATACAGCATTTGCGTTGTGACGAACGATATCTACACAAAAGAGGACGCCGAATTTCTTATAAAAAATTCAAGGCTCCCCGCAGAGCGCATTGTCGGAGTTGAAACAGGCGGCTGTCCGCACACCGCCATTCGTGAGGACTGCTCGATGAACCTTGAAGCGGTGGATGAGCTTTACCGTAAATTCCCCGATACCGAGATATTCTTTGTTGAAAGTGGCGGAGATAATCTTTCAGCCACATTTTCGCCTGATCTTGCCGATGTATCAATATACGTGATAGATGTGGCGCAGGGTGAGAAGATACCGCGGAAGGGCGGCCCGGGTGTGACCCGCTCCGACCTGCTGGTGATAAACAAGACCGACCTTGCGCCGATGGTGGGTGCTGATCTTGAAGTTATGGCAAGGGATTCGGCGCGTATGAGGAACGGCAGACCGTATATATTTACAAATCTTATGACGCTTGAAGGCGTGGACGATGTGATAACATGGATAAAACGCTCGGCGCTGTTAGAGGATCTGATGTGAGCATTCTCGATATCACTGCGGGATATAACGGCTCCCGGACAGTGATAACGGACTGCGCATTTACATCTCCTTTGAAAATAGCGCGCCCGATATATATTGGCGGTCTCACAGAGGTGATCCAGATGTCCGCCAGCGCGGGACTTCTTGACGGCGATGAACAGCATATCAATATCAATGTGGGCGAAAAGGCTTTTCTACGATTTACAGGACAGTCGTTTACTAAGATATTTCGGGCAGATAAAAAGGGCGCTGTGCAGAATGTCCGTATATCCGTGAGTTCGGGTGGCTGCCTTTTGTATCTCCCGCGCCCGGTGATACCCTTTGCGGGCAGCAGATTTAAAAGCACTGCCGAGATATATCTTGAAAAAGGCAGCCGTTTTTTCTGCTGGGATATTCTTTCCTGCGGGCGCGCTGGCATGGGCGAAAGGTTCGCGTGGGACAGCTGCTGTTCGAGGACCGTTGTATATATTGACGGACAGCCCGTATTTCTTGACACACAGCGATATATCCCTAAGATATATTCCCCGGCGGGTATCGGCTTTTTTGAAGGATATTCACATATCGGTACAGCATATATATACGGTGCGGAGGATATAAATATCCCCGGCGAAGGCAGTATAACCAAGACTAATGCGAGGGAAGGCATCTGTATCCGCGCCGCTGGAAACAGCGCAGAGGAAGTTCTCGGATATTTCGGTCAGATAAAACTTAACGGAGGTAATTCATCATGGCTTGTTTTTTAGTACCTATGGCAGAAGCGATAGTCACAACTGCCGTAAATCATAATTTGCAAAAAAAGGAAGAGAAGAACAGCGGTTCAAAGGCGCATATATCGTTTTCCAAAAAGCTCAACGTTCTGAATAATATGCTCTGGGGCGGGAGCGGACTGCTGGCGTTTGAGCACGTCTGGCACGGAGAGGTGGTGCCGTTTTTCCCGTTCCTTACAGCTGCGGAAACTCCCGAAGGAACGGCTGAAATGCTGCATGAAATGTCAACAAACGGCGTGGGTATGGCGCTCCTTGTCACGCTGGTGTGGGGCATATGGGCAGCTGTGGAGCACTTAAACCGCAAAAATATCGCAGAGGCAGGTGATAATATATGACACTGCTGCTTATGACAACGGCGGCGGTAGTATGCACGCTGATATGGTGCATGAATGACCGCGCAAAGGAAATGAAGCTTGGTACGCTCTGCCTTTCATACTGGGGCGCGGCTATGATGTGGACAGTTGACGCAATAGCCGAATATATGGAGTCGGGAACAGAACTGTTCGATCCCCCTGTAAAGGATATGATAAACGACGCCTTCCTCGGCTTTGCCGTTATAGTGCTGGGGCTCGCCGTATGGACTGTCAGGCTCGTACTGAAAGAGAGCAGAAAACATAGTATAAAAATGCAGAAAGCATGACCACAAAAGTGCAGCTGAAAAAACGGCTGCACTTTTTAATTTGACTTATTCTGGGATATGTGATATAATACTATGGGGTGATGATATGTATAAGATACTTATAGCCGACGACGAGCCCGATGTGGTGAGCCTTGTCAAGGATTATTTCGAACTGAACGGCTACCTCGTCCTCACTGCGAAAAACGGCGCTGAGGCGGTGGAGCAGGCGTCAAAGGCTCCCGATCTGATACTTCTCGATATAAATATGCCCGAGATGAACGGTCTTTCGGTCTGCCGCAGGATACGCGATTCGGTGGCCTGCCCTATCATATTCCTTACCGCGAGGATAGAAGGACAGCGACAAGGTGGCGGGCTTCGCGGCGGGCGGCGACGATTACGTGATAAAGCCTTTTTCGCTTGAGGAGCTGGGTGCGCGGGCGGCGGCGCATATCAGGCGCGACCACCGCGAAACAGCTGCGAGGAACGTTCTGCACTGCGGCACGCTGGATATAGACTATGATTCGAAGACCGTGAATTCCGCGGGGAAAGACATTGGTCTTGCGAAAAAGGAATTTCAGATAGTGGAGCTGCTTTCGCAGAACGCGGGACAGGTCTACGACAAGGAGCGGATACACGAGAGCGTTTGGGGATACGACGCCGAGGGCGACAGCGCAGTCGTGGC
>JAILFE010000284.1 GCA_024697725.1 Oscillospiraceae bacterium | reverse complement strand
TTCCAGCCGAGACCCGTGCGCGTCATATGAAAACACAGCTCGGGAGTCGTGACAGAGTATTTCCCGCCGTCATAATAGCTGACGGTGAAGTAATAATCGCTGTCGGTAAGGCTCATAATTTCACGGCGGGTGAAGTTTATCCGCGCATGGATGATGTTCGTGGGGTCGGTCTTGTCAAAGCCCGCCGATACTGCGGCATAGTCCTCAGCTATCGCGCCGATGCTGTTCGTATAATCTGTGCCGTCGGCAAAATAAGAGCCGAAATTCTCGTCAAAATCCGAGTGTACCACAGCCGCGTAATACTTTTCAACGAGCTTTTTCTGTCCGCCTGCCGCCGCTGACAGAACTGCAGTCACAGCGGTAACAAAGACAGTAATACACATAAATACCTTGCCCGCAGTCTTGTGGGTCTTTTTTTCATTCTCCACAGATCATATATCCTCTCTGAGAACAGCGCCCTGTGCGCCCGAGGTAACGAGTGCGGCATATCTCTTCAGATAGCCCTTGAGTTCCTTCTTCTTGGGCGTGAACGCAGCCATTCTGAGGTCGATCTCAGCCTGATCCACATCAAGACTGAGAGTATAGTTCGGGATATCGACGGTTATAGGATCGCCGTCCTGCACTATACCTATGATGCCGCCGACAGCAGCCTCGGGCGATACGTGACCGATCGAAGCGCCGCGCGATGCGCCGCTGAAGCGTCCGTCAGTGATGAGTGCAACCGATGAGCCGAGCCCCATTCCCATTATTGCAGAGGTCGGATTGAGCATTTCTCTCATGCCGGGACCGCCCTTGGGTCCTTCATAGCGGATGACAACAACATCTCCCGCCTTGATCTTCCCGCCGAGGATAGCCGCCTGTGCGTCCTCCTCGCAGTCGAACACCCTTGCGGGACCAGTGTGCTTGAGCATTTCGGGAGCAACAGCCGAGCGCTTGACAACGCTGCCGTCCATAGCAAGATTGCCGCGGAGAACAGCTATGCCGCCTGTCTCGCTGTAGGGATCTTCGATGGGACGGATGATATTATGATCGCGGTTGATGCAGCCTGCGATATTCTCACCGACAGTCTTTCCTGTTACCGTGATAAGATCGGTATGGAGAAGATTCTTCTTATCGAGCTCGTTCATGACCGCATAGATGCCGCCCGCTTCTTCGAGATCCTCCATATAAGCATGACCTGCCGGAGCAAGGTGACAGATATTCGGTGTCTTTGCGCTGATCTCGTTTGCGATGTCAAGATTGATATCTATACCGCATTCGTGCGCGATGGCGGGGATGTGAAGCATTGTGTTCGTCGAGCAGCCGAGAGCCATATCCACCGCGAGAGCGTTCTCAAACGCTTCCTTTGTCATGATATCGCGGGGACGGATGTTCTTTTTCAGAAGCTCCATGACCTGCATACCTGCCTGCTTTGCAAGGCGTATCCTTGCGGAATAAACAGCCGGGATAGTGCCGTTGCCCTTCAGACCCATACCGATAGCTTCGGTAAGGCAGTTCATGGAATTTGCCGTGTACATACCCGAACAGCTTCCGCAGGTCGGGCAGACCTTGTTCTCGAATTCCTCGAATTCGGCTTCATCTATCTTGCCGGATGTGTAAGCGCCGACAGCCTCGAACATACTCGAAAGCGAGCGCTTTTCGCCCTTTACGCGGCCCGCGAGCATAGGTCCGCCTGATACGAATATCGTCGGAACATTCACTCTTGCTGCCGCCATAAGCAGACCGGGAACGTTTTTGTCGCAGTTGGGTATCATAACGAGCGCATCAAAATGATGAGCAAGCGCCATACATTCCGTAGAATCGGCGATAAGATCACGGGTAACGAGAGAATACTTCATACCGAGATGTCCCATTGCGATACCGTCACATACAGCGATCGCGGGGAATACGACAGGCGTTCCGCCCGCCATAGCGACACCTGTCTTCACAGCCTGGGTGATCTTGTCGATATTCATATGACCCGGCACTATCTCGTTAAAGGATGAAACTATGCCCACAAGCGGGCGATCCATTTCCTCCTTCGTCATTCCGAGCGCGTTAAAAAGTGATCTCTGCGGCGCCTTTTCAGAGCCGTCATGAAAAAAGTTACCTGTGCATCTGCATTCGTCTGACATAAAATCATCCTCCGTTTTTATAATATAATGGATATCCTATACCTGTCATCACCCGATCAGCCTGCATTCCCGAGGAACGCCGCGCCGATTATGCCCGCGTCATTCCCAAGACTTGCGACAACTATCTCGGTGTTCTTTGTGAGCATTTTTGTATATATCTCCTCTGCGACGAGCTTTTTCACAGGCAGGAGCAGCGGATCGCCCTCATTGCAGACGCCGCCGCCTATGCAGAGGATGTCAGGCTGGAAGATATTTATAGTATTTGCGATACCTGCCGCAAGATACTTAACGTATTTGTCAACGACAGCCTTTCCCGCGCTGTCGCCGGCTCTCATAGCATTGAAAGCGTGACGGGCGGAATATTTCCCGTCGGCGGTGTGATATTCATTCAGAACGGACGAGGGATCAGCCTCTGCGGCCTCCTTTGTCATGCGTATCAATCCAGTTGCGGAGGAGTATACCTCAAAGCAGCCCTTTCTGCCGCAGGTACACTGAGGGCCGTCAACTGATATCACCATATGACCGAGCTCTGCGCCCGCGAAATTCGAGCCTGTGAGTATCTTTCCTTCCACTATGATGCCCGCACCGACACCCGTTCCGAGAGTAATGCACACCGCATTCTTCGCGCCCTTTGCGGCACCCGCGATATATTCGCCGTAAGCGGCAGCATTTGCGTCATTTGCGACATATACGGGCTTGTCGATCTTGGACTGGATATATTTCCTGACAGGCACATCATGGAAATCGAGATTGTTTGAATAAGGTATCGTACCGTTTTCGTTATCGGCGATGCCGGGAGTACCGATACCTATCCATTCGATATCATCAACACTGATACCCGCGTTGTCGCAGGCTTCGATGCTTACCTTTGCCATATCCGCACAGATATCCTCTGCGGGACGGGGACAGAGCGTCTTGGTGGTCGCCTTGCCGACGATCCTGAAATCCTCCGAGACAACGCCCGCCTTGATGTTTGTGCCGCCGAGATCAATACCTACATAATATTTCATGATAAATTCTCCTGTTATTCGATATAAGTCATTACAGCGCTGCAGTTCCCGGTCAGTTCAAAATGACCGTATCCGGCCGGGATAAATACGCTGCTGCCCTTTGTAAGTTTCAGAGTGTGATCTTTTCCGTATCCCGACGAGAATATCGTCTCACCGTCCAGCACGAGAATATGCACAAAAGTGCTCTCCGGGGCTTCGAGCCATGCGCTGCCTGATACCTCGAGCGCCTTAACGCTGAAATATTCACATGACGAAAGCAGCTTTTCGCGCCATTCGGTCTCGTTTGATGCGCTACGGCTGAAATTCTTCCATTCGGTCGGGGGATAGGGCTTTGCGGGGGATAACGTTGTCACATCGAGCGCTTTTTGGATATGCAGCTCGCGGGGTTTTCCGTCCGTTCCGAGCCTGCCGTAATCATAGATGCGGTAGGTCGTGTTGCTGCTCTGCTGTATTTCGGCGATCAGTATGCCCTTGCCGATAGCGTGGAGCGTTCCCGCGCGGATGAAGAACACATCCCCCTTTTTAACGGGGACAGACTGCGTAACTTCAAGCAGAGTATTATTTTCTATGCGCTGTCTGAACTCTTCCTTTGAGATATCGGTCTTGAAGCCGTAGAGCAGGCTTGCACCCTCCTCGGCATCGACGATATACCACATTTCGGTCTTGCCGAAACCGCCCTCAACGCGCCGCGCATACTCATCATCGGGATGGACCTGTACGGAAAGATCGTTCTTTGCATCGATCAGCTTGATAAGCACGGGAAAATCATCAAAACGCGCACAGGCAGTACCGCAGGCGACGGGGTTTTCGTCAAGGAACTGTTTCAGCGTCTTACCCTTGTATCCGCCGTTTGAGATCACAGAGAGCCCGTCGGGGTGACAGGACAGCTCCCAGCTCTCGGCGATCCGGTCGAGAGTGCAGTTTTTTCCGAAATCATCACGCAGGCGAGTTCCGCCCCAGATATAATCCTTGAATGCGGGAGAAAGCAACAGTGGATACATATATTATTCCTTTCGGTCAAAGTTCATCCATACAATACAATTTTACCACCATTTGCGGTGCGTGTCAACAGATTATTTTGATTTGCTCATAGAAAGACAGCGAGGTATATGTATCTTATAAAAAAACAAACGCGGTCGTTAATGAACAACTGTTGTTCACTAACGCCGCGTAATGCCTGCGGGGTTCCCCGCCCGGCGAGGGCTCCCCGCCACCCCGCAAAAAAGTGCCGCCCACCCTTTCGGGTGAACGGCACTCTGAATACTCAGATTCGATCTGAATCAGCGAAAATCCAATCTTTCAAAGTATTTAACTTACAGCAGATTAGTTCTTCTTCTTAGCGATAACTGCTGCTGCTGCGAGAGCAACGGGGATAACTGCGAGAGCGATAGGAGCGTTGCCTGTCTTGGGAGATTCAACTGCAGCGGGAGCTTCCTCAGCGGGCTCTTCCTCTACTTCTTCTTCCTCTACGGGCTCTTCTTCTTCTACTTCCTCAGGCTCTTCCTCTACGTACTCTTCCTCAGGCTCTTCTTCTACGTATTCCTCTTCGGGCTCTTCCTCTACGTATTCTTCAAAAACCTCTTCCTCGGGCTCTTCTTCGATAACTTCCTCGATAACTTCAGCCTCTGTCTCTTCAACAGCCTCGCCGTCGTCTTCCTGGCCAGCACCGGAGTCAACACCCTCAGCGATTGCAGCGCCTACTGCAACGTCGAGCTTATCCCAATACCACTCAACAGGAGTGTAGAGGAGCATTGTCTCGATGAACTGAGAAGCATTTGTAACCTTAGCGTTGCCGGAGAGGTACTCGTTCTTGATCTTGTTCCAGAAGAATGTGATCGAGCTGTCGCCCCACTCGAATGCGTCTGTATCAGAGAGCTGCATTGTCCAGTTGGAGTTGATTACGAGACCGCCATTGAACAGGTTGGAGTTCCAGTTACCATAGTTGTAGGAACCATATACGCTGTATGCATCGTTAGCGTCAGCGAAGATAGGACCATAAGCATTGTAACCGTGGTTGGTCGGGAATGCGCTGTTCTGATAGAGGTGCTGTGCGAAGTACGGGCTGTACCACCACTTATCGTTGTAAGGATTCGTAGCTCTTGCCATACCGTACTCGGGGTTGTCGATGATAACCTTGGAGCCTTCAGCGTTGGGTGTGCCGGAAACTGTGCACTTAACGCCCTTGAGGTGAGCATTGAAGCCCTGGAGTCCCTTGTATGTAACATCACAAGTAGATGTTGCAGGATAGTATACATACTGAGGATAATCGATCTCAAGTGTTGCTCTTGTATCTACCCAATACTGAGAAGATGTGAATGTGAATGTTACATCCTCGTTGTTGGAGATTACATCGTTGATAACAGCCTTGGGATATGTGTAATAGTGGTTGCCTGCCTTACGTGTGCTGATTGCCTTGAATACATCAGCAGGAGCGTTGAGAGCGGACTTCATAGGTCTGATCTCTTCGTAAGATGCACCCTCTGTGTAGTTAACAACTGTGGAACCTGCGTCCTTAGTAAGATCATTGATGATTGTGTAGTATGTTGTCTTACCAGTGTACTTGGAGTTCCAACCAGCTACGTTGTGTACATAGAATGTGGACTTGAGTGTGTATGTCTTGAACTTGAACTGATCGCTGCCCTTTTCATCGAGGTAGCTGAGGGGTTCGAGGAGACCAGGATCAGCGTTGTTGTTTGCAAGAGAGTTCTTGTACTTTTCAACGGACTCTATTGTGAAGATACCGTACTTGGTCTTGTAATCCTTGAACTTTGTTGTAGACTCAGCATCCTTGCCAGCCTTGCCCGGATCATATTCCTTGATAACTTCAGCAATGATGCTGGGATCTGTGAGCTTGATTGTAGCAACACTGGGGAGATAATCGCTCTGCTCGATAGCATTGGAGAATCTGGAGAGAGCTGTTCTGAATGTGCTGTCCTTATCTTCCTTGATTGCCCAGTCAGCCTTGAAGTAGCCGAGAGTAGGAACATAGTCGCCCTTCTTCTCTTCCTGGCTCTTAACGTCAACTACGCC
>JAILFE010000283.1 GCA_024697725.1 Oscillospiraceae bacterium | reverse complement strand
GCCGGCATCTCCGAGACCGGGAACGATATAATGCTGATCGTTGAGACCGCTGTCGACAGCACCGCAGAATATCTCAACATCGGGATGGTTCTTTTCCATTGTCTCGATCCCCTGGGGATTGGCGATTATACAGATGAACCTAATGTTTTTCGCACCTGCTTTTTTAAGCAGATCGACAGCCTTTACAGCCGTTACTCCTGTAGCAAGCATAATATCTGCGAGAATAACGTCTCTGTCCGCGATATCATAGGGGAGCTTGCAGTAATAATCGACAGCATTTGTGGTGTTCGGGTCGCGGAACGCTCCGATATGACCTATCTTTGCGGCAGGAACGAGCTCCATCATGCCGTTTGTCATACCTAGACCGCCGCGAAGTATCGGAACTATAGCGATCTTTGTCTTGGAAAGCACGTTTGTTTCCGCGATACCGAGAGGGGTCTCGATATCGACCTTTTTAACGGGAAGCTCTCTGAGTGCCTCATAGCACATAAGCATAGCTGTTTCCGAAACAAGCTCGCGGAATTCCTTTGTTCCTGTGTTCACATCGCGCAGAAGTGATATCTTGTGCTGTATAAGGGGATGATCGAGTATCTTAACATTTTTCATATCTATGTCCTTTCGGGATCAGTTTTCAAGCTTGGTTATCATATTGACTCTGTCAGCGTGTCTGCCGCCTTCAAATCCGGTTGAAAGGAATCTGTCAACTATATTGCAGGCAAGACCGGCACCTATTACACGTCCGCCGAGACAGAGCGCATTCGCATCATTGTGGCGCCTTGCATATTCGGACATATATTCATCTGTGCAAAGGGCTGCACGTATACCCTTTACCTTGTTTGCAGCCATTGAAATGCCTATCCCCGTGCCGCAGACAAGTATGACTTTATCCGCTCTGCCCTCGGTGACCTCGCGGCACGCCTGCTCTGCAACAGCGGGATAATCGCAGCGTTCGCCGTTCAAACAGCCCATTTCGGTGAATTCGGTCTTTGTTTCTTCAAGATGCTTTATTATTTCACGCTTGAGTTCAAAGCCTGCGTGATCACTCGCTATAATTATCATATCCGTATACCTCCGATATTACGGGATATTATCTGCATCGATCCCGCAATGAATTTTCATGTCAGAATCATTATATCATATGCACAGCGTCAATGTCAAGTGTTTTATCTATATTTGAATAACGATATCGCGAGTTTCAGAACGATCAAAGTTTTGTTCTTGAAACTTCACTTGTTCTGTATATCATTCCTCGGAATCCTCGTCTTCATCCGCAGCGTCTTCATCGGAAGATTCATCGGCGCTTTCTTCGCTGTCATCACCGTCTTCTGTGACCTCATCCTTCCCGGGCTCTTTGAGATCGGGATTCTGGGTATAGATGGTGTGGTCGATGGCAACTCCGTCCTCATCGAGCCAGCCTTTTTCCTCGAAATATTCCTCCATGCAGAGCCCGCTTTCTTTGATATCCTTCGCATAATATTTTCCGACAAAACGGTAATGCCATGGTTCGTATATTATGCCTGTTATCGCGGTCTTTCCCTCGGGATAGCGGAGTATGAAGCCGTATTCTGCGGCGTGCTCATCGAGCCATTTGAATGCTTCGGTGTCTTTGAAACCGTCATCATCCATGCTTGCGTGTTCATTTGAAAGTATATCAACAGCAAGCCCGGCGTTGTGCTCGCTCTTTCCGGGGAGCTCGACCTGACTTATCGTGTCTGCATAAGCCTCATCATGAGACATTCCGCGGTCTATGCGCTCCTGAAGGCTGTTGTCGAAATTGCTCTGCTGATAAACATATGTGCGGTAGGCAGATGCAGTTATCAGATCAACGCCGTCCTCTTCGGCTGCCTTCTTCATTTCGATGTAGTATTTCGCGGCGCGTTTGTCAAGATCATATTCACGGTAGGTCTTGTCGACCTGTTCAAGCTCTATGACATCATCATATTTATCCGGGAGAGGATTATCGTTGTTTATCAGATACATTGCCCATGTGTTGTCCGCCTCCTTAGGATCCTTTCCGACCGGCTCCTCGGCTTTCGGAGCTCCCGCAAACGTGCCGGGAACAGGCTCTTCGTCAGGAACAGGCGTATCGACTGTGCTGTATCCGTGCTCATTGACGTTTATTTTTTCGTTCTTCTCCTGCTTTATTGATTCTCTGTTATTTCCGAAGCGTGTAAGTCCGAATACAATGAGAATAAGCACTGCAGCTGCAGCAAAAAGATATTTGAAGCCGTTCAAAACAATTACCACCTTTGATAGTATAGTTATTTATGAAATATAGATAACAGATATTAAATCTTTCTTGACATTTGTGTAAAAATATTGTATAATCCCATTATAGGATCGCTTTTATACCGCGATGCATTTCCGGAATGGAGGAATTATACTATGCGCTGTCCTTTCTGCGGCTTTGAAGATACAAAAGTCATTAATTCGCGTTCTATCGGTGACCGCAAGCGCCGCCGCCGTGAATGCACGAACTGCGGAAGGAGATTCACTACATACGAGATGATCGAAAGCCCGATCCTTCTCGTGGTAAAAAAGGATAATACATTTGAGCCGTTCGACCGTTCAAAGCTGATACAGAGTATGTCGCTCGCTGTAAAGAAGCGCCCTGTATCTATCGAGGATATAAATCATATCGTGAACGATATCGAAAACAGCTGCGCCGCAGAGGATCCGCCGCAGATATCAACTGCCCGCATCGGCGAGATGGTCGTTGAATCGCTGCGAAAGCTCGACCCTGTTGCTTATGTGCGCTTTACATCGGTTTACAAGGATTTTGCTGATCTTGACAGTTTCATCAGTCTGATATCAGAACTGAGAGAAAGCGAAGAGAAGGACAGGATCAGGGCTGCCGGCGGGATTATCGCCCAGGACGAGGATAACAGCTGAATAATAAATCACAGTGCTGCTCTGCGGTCAGATATACCGCAGAGCAGCTTTTTTATGCTCGATCGTCAGATGCTCTGAAGTTCCTTCTTATATCGGAGCGCTCTTGCTGATAAAGCCTCTTTTTCATTTTGGACATCGCCTTCGATAACATCGGATAGCAGCTTATCGAGTACTTCACCGATATGTTTTCCCTCAAAGCCGAGCTTTGCAACATCTGTCCCGTCGATAGCAAGAGTATCGAGCGACCAGCATTCACTGCTTGATAATATCTCATACATTCTGATCTTCATTGAATCGAGAACATTCACTCTTTCAAGGCAGAATGCCTCTTTAGCGCGGCTGTCGCCCTTGAGCACCTCGATCAGCAGTTTCAGCTGATCGGAACCGATCACTGATAAGAGCCTCTTTATGACGGAATCATCGTCGATAGGGGTCACGTAATGGTATTTTACCAGTTCACATACTGTCTTTATCGTTTTGTTGTCAAAACGCAGTCTGCGCATGATCCTTTCGGTCATTTCCTCGCCGAGCAGCTCGTGCTTCGGAAAATGGCCTCTGCCCTCGTCATCGGTTACGAAGCAGGCAGGCTTTGCGATATCGTGGAAGAAAAGCGCGAGCCGCACTTCGCGTACATTTTTTGAATGCTCGACAGCATATGCGATATGCTTCCATACATCATAGACATGGTACGGACTGTGCTGATCGAATCCTATGCTGTTTTTGAATTCGGGGATGATCTCCGAAAAAACGTCGGCATAGTTTATCAGAACCTCCGCCGGAGCCTTCGAGCATAAAAGCTTTTCAAGCTCAGTACGGATCCTTTCAGCTGATATGCTGCCAAGCAGGGAGCACATTTCGTGTATTGCTTCCGATGTTTTCTCTTCTATCTCAAAATCGAGCTGTGCCGCAAACCTGAGTGCACGAAGGATGCGCAATGCATCCTCACCGAAACGCTTCTTCGGGTCGCCGACACTTCTTATGATATGTCTGAACAGGTCACTTTGTCCGCCGAAACGGTCGATAACTCCGGTCTCGTCCGAATAAGCCATCGCATTTATCGTGAAGTCGCGTCTTGACATATCTGCTGTGAGGCTGTCGGTGAACGAAACACTGTCGGGGCGGCGCAGGTCAGAATAATCTCCGTCTACGCGGAAAGTCGTTATCTCAACATTTGTGTGGTCGGATACTACCGTGACCGTCCCGTGCTTTATCCCGGTATCTATCGTGAGCATATCGGAAAAGCAGTTTTTTGTCTGTTCGGGAAGCGCATTTGTTGCAATGTCATAATCATTGGGCACAAGTCCTAAAAGCGAATCACGGACACAGCCTCCGACGATATATGCTTCATAGCCGCTTTCACGCAGCCTTCTCATAACGGATAATATATTATCGGGAATGATTATATCCAAAATATGCCCCTCCAATCAGACAGCATCTTGTCATGCTGCCGTTCATATTGCCCTCCGAAAAGCAGCTTTGCAGCAGAGAACAGTATGCCCTGAGTTCTGTAAATACGTCATCAATGGTATTATAACACTTTTTTTCCAAAATTGCAATAGGTATTATCTCTAATTTATAATTGGATATGTTTCGGACTGACCGCGTGATCCGTACATTGCTTCTTGATTATGATTTGACATTTTGCGGTATCGGTGCTATAATCATAGAAACCGGTGTGAGATGTCAACTATCACTTTGAATCAAGCGATGCAGCGCAGCGACGACCGCGCGATATCGCATTTATGGAGATCGAGAGATGAAGGATACTGTGTTTATACGCGAAACGCTTGGAGGTGTCATAGCTTACGAGCGTCCGGATTATATGGTCAGGGATGATCGTGAGACTAAACACTCATATGACCTCGACATTGATGATTTTACAGTGCATATTGAGCTCAGTGTTTCAGACGAGCCATATTGGAAAACAGCCGGGATGATAATGCAGTCTCGGGATACGTTCATAGAGAAAGTCGAGGATTCGTTCCCGAACTGTCTCGCTTCGGATCCCGAAAAGATCGTATCGGCACGCGGCGTCGAGGAAGTCCTGATTGAGTACGCCTTTCAGGACGAATACGAGGGACAGGATTACAATGCTACGGGAGCAATAGTGTATATCCCGTGCGGAGAAAAAATGGCTCAGGTAAACTTTATGTATCTGGATTTTTCCGACAACGGAGCGAGTTTTGACAGCGCATATCACGATTTTCTTGATATTGTATATTCCGTTGAGATCATTGCACCGAAGACTGCGGGATAAACATAACTGAAAATCCCGCCTTTTGTTGTAAGGCGGGATCGCAGATACAGTATCATTTCCGAAAGGAAGATTCAAATGCAAAGATACTTTATGGCAGTGATATTTACATTGATAATTATGATCGGAGGCTGCACATACACACAGGGCGGTGAGAATGATATGAAAAACACCCGGGCGATACTTACTTTCAGCTCATTCGACGGCGGCGGTCCGAAATACAGCGTCGTGCTCGGCTCGGATATAGTTTCTTACAAAAGTTATGTAAAATACTCAAAGGCAAACCACAAAGAACTCAACGGCGCGGGATATACCGTAACCTACACTTTCACCGGGCTAACGCCCGGCGAAACTGAAATGACCGTTGAGGAGCGCTCACCGTTAAGCGGTGACAGGGATCACAGGTATTCCGTAAAAGTGGATAATGATATGAAGGTCACTATAGAACTGTTTGAAGTGACAGAACGGGAACCGGACTAATCAACGGGATAGTCCGCCTTGCTTACCAGTAAGAATTGCATATCTCCCATGCCGCGCCGCTTTTGTCGTGGTCGATAAGATAATTTATCATGAGCTGCTCCGATTCATCGCATTTGTGAGCAGCTATTACTTTATACGAAAATCTGATAAGCTCCGTGAGACCGACAGTTTCTTTGACCGATGTGACTACCGTCCTGGCTATTGTGTATGCCCTCTCCGGTTCGCGTTTTGCATAATACCGCAGAACGCATCCGAGCCGCTCGCGGTCGTTGCTGTCGGTGCTTTTTATCCATTGCAGGACAAGCTCGGCGGTGATATCGAGCTTTTCCGCTCCCGAAGCATATAATCCGGTCAGTTCATCGACAGTCGGGTAGAAGTCAAGACAAAGATCGTCTTCCGGTATCGGATCATTATGATATTCCTTGAATTCAACAGCCTGATTCTTGATCTTTCTTTCATTTTTTGCTTCAAAACCGGCAAGCTCATGCAGCGGTAAGGTGATGTCAGCAAAATATGCGTACTTCTCCTGCTTTCGCCGATCTTCACCGATACCCGAAAAAGGTATTATCACAAGTGTCGGCAGCAAACAGCCTTTTTTAGCTGCGGCGTATGCCTTGTGATGTCCGTCAAGCAGAGCACATATAAAACCGCAGTCATAATACGCGACCGCTCGCGGAGCATTATCCTTGTCGATCTTGTCCAGATAAAAATCAGCACGCCCGGAGTTGAGTGCGGAATTAGACTGTGTCGGATAAAGATATGCAGGAAAACCTTTTGTGACCTCTATAAACTCGGAGTTATAGTATTGGTCTGTTGCTGCTCTTATGCAGCTCAATTCGTCCTTCACATTCGCAAAGAACCGATCCGAGCCGTCCGTGGGGTAAAGCAGTGCATCGGCAACGAGATAATGACCGTCATCGAGCAGATCAAGTATCGGTTCGATATTTTTTATGCCTGTACGCAGATCGGTATATTCCGAATTGATCTTATCACGGATGATCTTCAATTCGTCGCAGCCGGTATTTTCAATGCCGCAGCCTCTCGCAAGCAGCGAACAGCAGGTCGGGCAGCCGGGGGCTTCATCCTGCATTATCGGTTTTCCGTTCAGCAGCAGATGTGACTTTACCGTATAATCATCTGTCGGTTCGGAATAGACCTCGGTCAGTGCTTTCCTGCCGCTGCTGACTTTTATCAGTGCTGCTTCGCGACACCACAGATAGTCATGAGTGTCCAAAGTTTTTTTGACTTCTATCATACTGATTGTCTCCGGAAGATACTGTTTTCATTTCCTTAACATAGTCCTATTATATCCAAAAACACATTTTTACTGTACTTGTCAGAAATTATTACCGTTCCAGCCCCAGTTATCCGTACACATATAGCTTACGTATATCCTGTCCGGACTGATCGGGAGATTATCCGAAAGTATGGATGTTATCTTTCCGGTGAGGTCGTTCATGGCAGAAGACGAGGGTGTGCCGTAGATATTTACTGTCACCATTGCGGCAGGGGAGCTGTCTCCCTTGAACCACAGCTTGTATTCCGGCTCGATACCGACCATGAGCCAGCTTTCCGATTTGCCGGGAAGGGTGGTTATTGCTTTTCCGAGCGATGCTTTTATTGTTTCACCGCATACGTCACTGACTTCGGCATTTGTTTTGATGTTGATAAAAGGCATAATGAATCCCTCCATATTTATTTTTTTCAGTATAGCATATTGAATTCCCGATGTCAACAGCCGAGCTTTTATTTTTCACGTTTCAGAGCGTATTTTCTCTTTGTGGCGAGTCCGCCGCGGATATGGCGCTCCTTTTTGTTTGTTTCGAGAACCTGCTGTACTCTTTTATACAGCACAGGAGAGATCGCAGGCAGCTTTTCACGCAGATCCTTGTGTACGGTAGATTTTGATATGCCGAAGTACAACGCTGCCGAACGTACTGTTGAATTGTTATCCGTCATATATTCGCCGAGAATAACGGCTCTTTCCTTGTTATCGTCGTTAAGATAAGACAAAACTATCAGCTCCGCATATAATATTGATCGGTATGTGCTTGCAGGCAATGCCGCTCATATAGATTTATATGCAAAATGATGCGGAAATAGGTGCAGTTTGTCATTTGAACGGGTTCTCTTTTGCAAAAAAAGCCCGTCCCTGAGGATAATTCAGGGACGGGTCAATTTATCTTAGGGATATATATCTACTTCACGATATACGATTCAACAGGACCTAAGAACGATTCGGGTATCTCTTTGCCGTCGCGTACAAGTACAAGTCTTTCCAGAACGATGTTCGGACTGCACGCATAGAATGTCAGCCTGTTGCAGCCGTTTTTGCAGGATATCCTGACGGTCGTTTCCTTTATGTCCTTTCCTGCCTCCATATAATACTGCGGGCTGAGGAAAAATGGGCGGTCTGGTTCTTTTACCGTATCGACCGTAATTATATCCCCGTCATTCACCGAGTATGAGATATACTGATGATTCTCATTTGTAACAGGGAATGTCGGCGCCATGCAGAATGTCAGGAGAAATTCGCCCTCGGAACGTGTCCATATATCATACGATACCGAAGGACGGTCGTTCTCGGTATAATGATCGGCGGTGACAGGGAATGATTTTATGCCGCTTCCGGTTTTTCCGTAGGGTGAAAGTATGCGGAATCCGGCACTTGCCGTGTCGTGCTTTTCCGAGAAATGCTCGGCTTCTACAGCGATATAGTCGTCGTTTTCGATATAACAGCCCTTGGGATAATCTGCATTTTCGGCATTCAGAGTGATCTTTGCAACACCCATTCCGACATTTTCGATCTCAAAAGTCCCGCTCACAGTGCCGGTGAAAAGCTCACGGCGGATAAACAGAGTTATCCTTTCTGTAAGACTGACCGTGCCACCGGTCTTTGAGAATGCTATCCACGGGCAGTCGGTATGAATACGGTATTCAAACGGCTTTGCGCTTGCACAGGCAAGATCTATCGCTATCTCGTCAACATCGCCGCGCATTGCGTCGTTCCATATCTGAGGACGGCAAGTCCATTCAAGACCGGTCATATAATTCTCGTCCCATGCCCTCGATGCAAGCATCCTCGGCTTGTTTGCGGGATAGATGAAATGCTTTATCGGGTATTTGTTGTCTTCTTCGTTCCAGTTGGTAAAGCCGATATGTTCGGAAAGACCGAATCCGTAATACTTTCCGCCGTCAACGGTGTGGTATTCTTCAACGAGCTTTCTGTCCCGCTCGACGCAGATATCCATCTGTTCCGGTATGAGGTTTGTTTCCGTGCGGTTCTGGTGCGCGAAAAATCTGTTCCTGCCCGCGAGAAGCCACAGTTTCATGAGATTTGCCGTCGCACAGGCGGGGTAGTAAAGCAAGGATATAAATCCCGACATACCGCTTTCGGGGCATTCCTTTTTCAGGTTTTCGCATTCGGAGAGTATCCTGTCGGTAATGGCGAGCACTTTTTCGCTCTCGCCGAAGTGGAGAGGATGATATATTCTGTCGGTCATACATTCGTGCTTGACTCTTTCAAGCAGCTGAGTGTTATCCCATATGATGCCGCGGATGATGTCCTTCTGTTCCTTTTCGGGGAATACCGCACCGAACTGTCTTTCTATCCACATATCGGTGTATCTCTGAGTAACGGATGAATCCTGTCCGCCCCATTTGTCTATATCGTATGCAAGATCAAGGAAATAGGAGAGCCCGTATTCCTGAGTGCCGATATCTCCGACATTGGCGACCCATATCTCCCGGACCCCGTACTCATACGCCTGTGTCATCTGCTCCCATATCCTCGGCAGATAGGCAGAACTTATCCATTCATACGAAAACGGACCGCCATGCATATCAAGATGATAATACATCCCGTAGCCGCCCTTGTGACTGCACATATCCGCTGTCGGGAGAGTGCGGGAGAAACCGTTGTTGTTGTCACTGAGCACGAGAGTCACGCCTTCGGTCTCGGGGTCGCCCATAAGTCCCTTGACCTTTTCGTTTCCGTAGAAAAAGCTCTCGACCTCTGTAAAGAATACTATCTGACGAGGGACTTTTTCAAGATCCTCGTTCACGTTCTCACGTATCAGCCGGTTTTGTGTTTTCAGAACATCCCGCAGAAGCGCGATATTCTCTTCAAGTGTGGAATCCCTGCCGAGTATCGGCGTATCGCGCTCGCCGCGCATTCCCATAGTTATTACGTTTTCAAAATCACGGTTACGGATAAGACCGTCGCGCCAGAAATTCGTGATACCCTCACGATTGGTTATAAAGCTCCATGCATCGCCGTAGGGAGAATCCTTCCCGCGCATGAGAGTGTATTCCTCGCCAGTGCGCATACAAGGCTCGTGATGCGAGGTACTCATAACAACGCCCAGCTCGTCCGCAAGCTCGGCGCTTGCAAGCCCGGGGCCGTCAAGACTGAAATTCGTCTTCCACATCGCAGGCCATAGATAATTACCCTTCAGTCTGAGCAGGAGCTCGAATACCTGTGCATAACATTCGGCATTCACATCTCCGAAATGCTCTGTAGCCCAGTTTCCGAAAGCGGGCCATTCGTCATTGATGAAGAAGCCTCTGTATTTTACCGAAGGCTCGTGCGAGATCATATTCTCATCATCCGTGATCGTAACGGAATCACGCTTTTTGGGATATACATGGTTCCAGTTCACGAGAGGAGATACGCCCATGACCTCGGAAAGATGATACAGCCCGTATATCGTGCCGCGTTTGTCGCTTCCTGCTATGACGAGTACATTTTCCGCTCCGTCATATGAGCCGATGAGCTGAAAAGAATATACCTCCCGCTTTCCTTTTATGGCGGAAAGGTCGATCCTTCCATCTGCGTCCAGTCTGTCAAGCGTGCTGCTCCTGCCGACGGTGCCGCAGATCACAAGATCTGTGCAGGAAAATGGAGCCGATGTTATGACATCGGGAGTTTCTCCGGTTATGAGGAAAATATCGTGTCTAACATCGTCCATGACGCGTATCACGCCTTTGAAGGCATCGTCCTCTTTAAGAAAACAGGTGTTTTTGCTAATGCGGAACTCTGACATAGAAGCCTCTCCTTCCCGAAAAAGATTTATAGACCCGAATGCCGTGCTTTTGGTGCTATTATGAATAAATTATATAATTATTAACAGCATTTGTCAATACTCGGATTTTATTTTTTTGGATAATTAAACATAAAACACTTGATAATATTCTGCGGATATTGTATAATAAGAGAATGAGCAGGCATTTCTCCGTTCGGAGAATATACCGATATGCTCGGGAAAAAGGTGAGAATACATGGCAAACAGACATTGGAGCAAGCTTGACAGTATGGGTACATTTTATTCGCTTACTCTTATGGGTCGGTTCCCTGCGTCATTTCGCTTTTCGGTCCAGCTCAGGGAGGAGATCGATCCAGGGATACTTCAGGCTGCGCTCGATGATGCTCTGAAATATTATCCGCATTACAATTCAAGGCTCAGAAGGGGATTTTTCTGGTATTATCTTGAAAATCTGAACGGCAGAGTGTGTGTTTCAGAGGAAAATATGCCGATATGTCTGAAGATCAGAAAGGACGAGGATTCGCCGCTGTTCAGAGTTAATTATTACAAAAAGCGCATAAATATCGAAGTTTCACATATACTCTCCGACGGCAGAGGGATAATCGAATTTTTCAAATGTATAGTGACCTGCTATCTTACAAAAAAATACGATATCCCGGATGTGACCGTGAATATGGATTCGTCCCTCAATGAGCGGCAGGAGGACAGCTTTGACAAGTATTACAAGAAAAAGGGACAAAGTCCTGACAAAAGAAAGCTCCCGCTGTTTTCGTACAAATATCACGGATTCAAGAAGAAGGATGTGAGCTTTTTTGAGTATCACATCTCCGCAAAGAAAGCGCTCGAAATAGCACATGAATACAACACTACGCTGACAGGACTTATAATATCCGTTCTTCTTTGCTCATACAGGGGCATCATGAAGGAGGTCGATCTTAAAAAGGCTGTAACCGTGGATGTGCCTGTCGATCTGAGAAAATATTTCGATTCGGACACTTCAAAGAATTTCTTCGGACTGACTACCATAGGTTATATTTTCAAGGACAACGGCGATGAGCTTGCCGATGTCGTGACCGAGATCAACAGGCAGCTCAAGGAGGTGACAAGACAGGACAACCTTCTCAAAAGGATGAACAGGACGATAAGGCTTCGCCGTGTGACTGCGCCGATACCGCTTTTTATCAAGGAAGTGTGTCTTAATCTTGCGAATGTGTTTTTTATACCGCGTTCGACGACATCGGTATCCAATCTCGGAGTTATAAAGGTCGATGAGCGACTTGCGGAATATATTGATAATTTCAATGTGCTAACGCCGACAAACCGCATCCAGATGACGATATGCTCGTTCGGTGACGATCTTTCGGTAGGGATATCTTCAAAATATACAGACAATGACGTTATCATGCGCTTCTGCCGATATTTTTCCGGCAAAGGCATAGAGGGCGTCATAAATACGAATCAGGAGGACTGAAATTGCGTAAATGCAGGAACTGCAACATATCCTTCAGCGGCAGACATGAGCGCTGTCCGCTGTGTCAGGGAGAGCTGTACGGCGAGGAGAGCGAGAGGATATTTCCTGAGATATCAGCCGCCAAGCAGACTTTTTTCAATAAGATATTCCTGTTTGCCATAATGACAGTGGCGATAATCTCTGTATGTATAGAGTATTACATCAGCCGCAGGATATATGTCAGCAGATACATAATTTTCGGCGTTATAACAACATTTATCGCCGTAAAGCTGATACAGAAGAACTACAGCAACGTGTTCCGCTTCATGAACCGGTATTTCCTGTTCATAATCATAGCGCTGATAATATGGTATTTCGTGACGATGGCCGATATAATCCCGACGTATCTGTTCCCGATATTTCTGATAATCGCACTTATCTACGACAGTCTTGTCATACTGATACTGCGCTCGAAATATGTCATTGAGTATATGAAGACGATAATCATAGATATCCTTTTCGGCATGGCGCCTGTCATATTCATCCTGTCGGGAGCCGTGAGCAACAGGATTCCG
>JAILFE010000351.1 GCA_024697725.1 Oscillospiraceae bacterium | reverse complement strand
ACATATTCCACTCTTTCACAGATCACTTTGAACAAGGATGCGTTCTTGTATACCTATATGAGCGTGAGGGAGGATGCAGTCGAACTTTTCGGCTTTGCGACAAAGCAGGAGCTCGGATGCTTCAGACAGCTCCTTTCCGTGACGGGAGTGGGCCCGAAGGCGGCGCTTGCGATACTTTCGGATATATCTCCCGAAAAATTCGCGATCGTCGTGGCGACCGGCGATCATAAGGCAATCGCAAAGACAAAGGGAGTAGGACCAAAGCTCTCGCAGAGGATAATACTCGAACTTAAAGACAAGATAAGCAAGGAGCAGCTCTCGTCAGCGGGAGCGGACAGTCTTGCGGATACGGCTGCTGCCGCAGACGGGAACGTCGGCGAGGCGATAGCCGCGCTCACGGTGCTGGGATATTCGCAGACCGAGGCTGTCACGGCGGTATCAAAGCTCGACAGTTCTCTCCCCGTGGAAGAGCTGATAAAGCAGTCCCTGAAACAGATGGCTCTCAAAATGTGAGGTAAAATGCTATGGAAGGACAGGCAATTCCCGGAAAAACACAGACAAAGCACGGCATGAAGACTGTCGCCGTGATGTCCGGGGTATATTTTCTGCTGTATATCGCCGTGAATATACTCATGGGCGGAAGCGACCCGATGAACGCACAGCAGTTCTCATGGCTGCTGCTGATGATATTCTCCTTCGTATCTGCGGGATATCTGCTGAAAAAGCATAAATTCCCGTCAAAAAAGGGTATCATAGCATCGGCTGTGATATCGGCGGTGTTTTCGCTCTCGATCATCGTCCGTTTTTCATCGAACGGGATATTCTGCTTTGTGAATCTGGCGCTATTGTTCTTTACCTCCTGCGCCTCGATGAGCGTATTTGAAAAATATCCCGGCAATGCGCTGAGGATCGCCGATACCTCAAAAAAATACAGTATTCCTGTGAGCATTGCGGCAGGCATCGGTGTCGGTGCCGTTCTTTCCGTGATAAATTATTTCCTTGCCATACGCTCGCGCACGCCCGAGAGAGGGGATGTCATCCTCAGCTTCCTGAAAGCGCTCGAGCCCGCGACTGTTGAGGAAATAGCGCTCAGGACGGTGTTCTATGCGCTGTGTCTGAGCTGTGCGGGCGGCGAGTTCATAAATAAAAGGCAGAAGTTCGCGTCATATTTTATGATGGTATTCCCGCACGTCATACCGCACGTTGTATTCACGGGAAGTGTTGTGGAATGGCTGTTGAGCGTACTCGTCCTTGCGCTGATATTCGGGCTCGCGTTTGCCGTGATGCAGAGAAAGTGGGATATCCTTTCCGCAATGATCGCACACGGAACGGTCGATCTTGTGAGATTTATCATATTCAATTCTTGATATACAGACAATAGTGTAATGAGGGATCGCTCATGCTTTCATATCCTGATTATGACAACAGCATACTGAATGTGATATCCTCTGTCAGGAGGTATTACCGCACCTCGACAGCCTATCCGACGCTGCCGCTGCTCGATGACGTGCTCGGAGCGTTCTACAAGAACGTGGTGGTGATACTGCTTGACGGCATGGGGATGAATATGGCGGAATCGCTGCCGAGGAGCGCCTTTCTCAGAAGGAAAATATCGGACACTCTCACGTCGGTGTTCCCGTCGGCGGATATGGCGGCGTATACTTCCTGTCTGACGGGGCTCTCGCCGAATGAACACGGCTGGCTCGGAAGAAAGCTCTTTTTCAAGGAGTTCTGCCGCACGATAGATATAGTCACCAATACCGATGCCTATACAAAGGGCGCAGTCACGAGAATGAGCGCCTCACGGTTCGTTATGCCGCATGAATACATATTCGGTGATATCGCGAATTCCATAATAGCATCGGTTCAGCCGTTCACGATAGCGCGTGAGGGACAGGTGCTGTCCGAAAAGGGCAATTACCACAAGACAGCCATTTCACAGAGAAAGCTGTTCGATCTCATATTGAGGATATGTGCCACGGATCAGCATACGTTCACATTTGTCCGCTGGAACGAACCTGCGGAGCTTGCAGAGCTTTACGGGTGCGATTCGGATCAGGTCAAGGCGATGCTGGGCGATATCTCGGCAAATCTCGAAGCGGTCTGCGGGAGTATGACCGACACGCTTTTCATCGTGACTTCATCCCACGGCATGACCGATATCTCGGACGAACTGCGTATAGACCGTATGCGCGATATCACAGACTGTCTGACCATGCCTCCGTTTGTCGAGGGAAGAGCACTCAGCTTCTTTGTGAAGAGCGAGTGCCGTCAGGCGTTTGAAAGGCTGTTTATGGACAAATTCAGCTCGGAGTTCATACTGCTGACAAGAGCGGAGCTTTTCCGCCGCAATATCCTCGGCAGAGGTGTCACACACCCCAAGACCTCCGATTTTGTCGGGGATTATATGGCGTGTGCCATTTCGGACAAGTCGATGCGCTTTCTGGCGCTCAACGAAAAGCCCGTCAAGCCGCCGGCAGCGATGAGCGGCGGGCTCACGGATGCGGAGATGCTCGTTCCGCTGGCGGTGATACCTACAAAGCAGACGGCGAAATATCGTCCGCCGAAGCTTGAGGATATCACTCCGAACAGGAAATTTTTCTGATATGATGTCCTAAGAGGTAAAACACAAGACTCTTTCATATTATATGACTGATTATATACCTATTAATATCAAGAATGGCAGCGTAGGGGGACGCCTTCTATCGCAGGGCGTCCCCCTCTTGAAAACAGTCCACCGGACTGTTTTCAATTCACCCCCTTGCGGAGCTCCTTCGTATTAGGGGAGTTTCGCCGTCTGCGGACGGCGACAAGGGCGCTGCCCCTTGACCCCGCAAGCCTTTTGGGAAAAAAGGCTTGAGCGAAAACCTTATAATGGGTTAAAAACTAAAAGCACAGATAAAGCATCAGTCACTTTTTATGAAAAGACGGAAAAAGTTATTGCGCAGGTGATAGTTCATGCTCAAGACAAGCGATATGGGCTTTGAGGGAGAGCTCGGTGAGAGACTCGTCGATCCTTCGCCCGTACCCTCGGAAAGCGAAGACCTTGATTATTCTCTCCGGCCGCAGACACTCGATGAATATATCGGTCAGGACAAGGTCAAGGATAATATGAAGGTGTTCATACAGGCGGCGAAAAAACGCGGAGAACCGCTCGATCATGTGCTGCTCTATGGTCCTCCGGGGCTCGGCAAGACGACGCTCTCCGGGATAATCGCCCATGAGCTTGGCGTGAATTTCCGTGTGACGAGCGGACCTGCCATTGAAAAGCCTGGCGACCTTGCGGCACTGCTGACGAATCTCAATGAGAACGATGTGCTTTTCATCGATGAGATACACCGTATGTCAAGGGCGATAGAGGAGATACTCTATCCCGCAATGGAGGATTTTGCCCTTGATATAATCATAGGAAAAGGGCCTTCTGCGCGTTCTCTGCGCGTTGACCTGAACAAATTCACTCTGATCGGCGCGACAACGAGGGCGGGACAGCTCACCTCGCCTCTGCGCGACCGTTTCGGCGTGATACAGCGTCTGGAGCTCTATTCCACAGATCAGCTCTCGGAGATAATCCGCCGTTCGGCAGCGATACTCGGCATAGCCTGCGATGCGAAGGGTGCCGCAGAGATAGCAAAACGCGCACGCGGCACACCGAGAATAGCCAACCGCCTGTTAAAGCGCGTGAGGGATTTCGCCGAGGTCATGGGCAACGGGAAAATAACGGGAGATATCGCGGATATCGCCCTCAACCGCCTGGAGATAGATTCGCTCGGGCTCGACAGCCTTGACAAGCGTATGCTCGATATGATGATAAAGGGTTACGGCGGCGGCCCCGTGGGACTTGAAACGCTTGCCTCCGCAATAGGAGAGGAATCGGTCACGCTCGAGGATGTATGCGAGCCGTTCCTGATGCAGCTCGGATTTATCGCACGTACTCCGCGCGGGAGATGCGCGACGGCACCGGCATACAGGCATATGGGCTATGCTGTCCCCGATGCGCCAGCAGCTTCGGAAAGCGGTCAGCAGAGCTTTTTTAACGACAGTGATTCATAAACAGGAGTTCTTTCAATGGGAAGATTATTCGGTACTGACGGTATACGCGGCACTGCGGTCACGGAGCTTACCTGTGAGCTTGCCATGCACACAGGCAGAGCGATGGCTGTCGTGCTCGGACGCCGTTCAAAGCGCAGGGTGCGCATAATAGTCGGCAAGGATACGAGGATATCCTCTGATGTGATAGAGTCTGCACTCTGCGCGGGCATACTTTCGGCGGGAGCGGATGCGGTGCTGCTCGGGACCGTGCCGACACCCGCAGTCGCACATCTTGTCAGAGCTCGCACCGCCTCGGGCGGGGTAATGATAACCGCATCTCACAGGAGCGTGGGATATAACGGTCTGCGGCTGTTCTCGGAAACGGGCTACAGGCTGCCGGACGATATCGAAAACGAGATAGAGGCTCTGGTATACGACAGCGAAGGTATAGAAAAAGCGGCTGTGAGCAGCTCAAAGCTGGGCAGGCTGATACACGATGAAAAAGCCGCAGAGGACTATGCAAGGCACATCCTGTCTACCGTGAGCACGGATTTCGGCGGCATGAGGATAGCGATCGACTGCGCGAACGGTTCGGCGTGCAGCACTGTGGAAAAGATATTCAGCCGCAGAGGAGCGCAGATATATCTTCTCAACAGGGCTCCGGACGGAATGAATATCAACGAGAAATGCGGCACAGTAAATACCGATATGCTAAGAAAATTCGTCACCGACAACAAATGTACGCTCGGTCTTGCCTTTGACGGCGATGCGGGCAGATGCATTGCGGTCGATGAAAAGGGAGCGGTCGTTGACGGCGACAGGCTGACAGCGATATTCTCAAAGGATCTGAAGGAACGAGGTCTGCTCAATAAAGATACCGCAGTGGTCTCGGCAATGACGAATATGGGCTTTGGTAAATTTGCCGAGGCGAACGGGATAAATGTCGTGACCACGAAGGTCGGCGACAGGTATATACTCGAACAGATGATAAGGGATGATTATTCGATAGGCGGGGAGCAGTCCGGGTATATCATTTTTGGGAGCTATGCATCGACAGGCGACGGCGAGCTCACAGCCGTGCAGCTCCTGTCGCTGATGCGGCGCACGGGAAAAAGGCTCTCGGAGCTTGCAGCCGTAATGGAGAGATACCCGCAGGTCATGATAAATGTCCGTATCGCGGAAAAGTGGAAGGAAGCCTGGAAAAACATTTCCGGGATAGAGGAACTTATCGGCAGGCATCAGGAAACGCTCGGCTCGGCAGGCAGGATACTTGTCCGTGAGAGCGGCACAGAGCCGTTCATCCGCGTTATGATAGAAGGCAGGCAGTTCGATCTTGTGAACAGAATGGCTGTTGAGATAGCCGACAGGATAAGGGAATGCTGTCCGGAGGAATGAGGATATAATATGAGAGTAGCAGACAGATGGACGGATTACAGCGTTGAGGACTGCACCTGTTCGGAAAAGCTTGAAAAATGGAAGGATATCGTGCTTATACGCCCCGACCCGCAGGTGATATGGAAAACAGAGAAGCGCTCGCCGCTGTGGGATAATGCCCATGCGCGGTATATCCGCTCGGATAAGGGCGGCGGCAGCTGGGACAATTTCCGCAGATTCCCGGAGGAATGGAGCATAGATTACGCTCTTCCTTCGGGAACGCCGCTGAGATTCAGGATACGCCCCACGGGATTCAAGCATACCGGGCTTTTTCCGGAGCAGGCTGTAAACTGGGATATGCTCGAAAGCATGATAAAGAACGCTGGCAGGAAGATAAATGTGCTGAACCTGTTCGCTTACACGGGCGGCGCGACGGTCGCTTGTCTTGCCGCAGGAGCAGAGGTGTGCCATGTCGATGCATCCAAAGGCATGGTACAGTGGGCAAGAGATAACGCCGCTTTGTCGGGGCTTTCCGACAGACCTGTGCGCTGGATAGTGGATGACTGCGAAAAATTCGTCAGA
>JAILFE010000218.1 GCA_024697725.1 Oscillospiraceae bacterium | reverse complement strand
TGATCCGATCATTCTCAGGGAATATAACAGCTTGACCAAAAATGAGTGGGATCTCAGGAGAGAGGGGATGCTCAAGATCCTGACATTAAAAAATGGTGACAGAACGATATTTCTTTTTGTGTTCCACCATCTATTAACAGATGGCAGAGGCGCGTTAGGACTCGTGGAAGAGTTCGCGAACTGCTATAAAAACAGTGCTGTACCTGATCATGTTGAAGAAAAGCTCATTTCTTCAAAGGACGATATGCCTGAAAACTCGACATTGCCTTTTGTGAGCAGACTGTTGGTAAACAGAGCCAATAAGCAGTGGAAACGCGAAGGACATACTCTTTCTTATGACGAATATCTTGAACTTGCAAATAAATATTCAGGCTCGGATAGGATAGACAGGAGTATTAAGCTTGAAACGGCAGATGCTTATAAAGAGATCGTGGAAGCCTGTCATGAGCATCGGGTATCGGTCAATGACTATTTAATGGCGCAGATGTATGTGAATGATAAGACCGATAAGATCATAATAGCATATGATCTGAGAAAAAGACTGTCCTGCTATAGACAGGGCGCTTTGGGCAATTATTCGACAGCTTTTTCTGTGGTGTATAGGAACAAAACAAATGATGTCTGGAAAGCGGCACGGGATGTACATGATCTGATCAAGAAGATAACCGGCAATCCAAGGGATCTGTATCTGGTACTGCAGTGTTATGCAGATCTGGACGGAGAATTATTGGATGCTTCATTCGCTGCGGCAAAATGCGGATATGAGAGCAAGGCAGCTGGATTCATAGGTACTAGTTTCTTTGGATTTGCAGAACCGAAGGGATACAGTATCACCAATCTCGGCAGGTTCGACAGCAGAAATATTTCTGGAGCTGTATTTATCCCTCCGGCATCACCTGCGATAAAAAAGACGATGGGAGTATTATCGGTCAATGGCAGGATGTATATATCTTCTGCCGTCAGAGAATAGTATAAAATACTCTTTTTGTGTGAATATAGGGATCGAGTATGAGTAAGTTCAGGATACCAAAAATCAATTCTATTCATTTTGGAGCAGCATGGATAGGAATATCTTTAGGTGTTGGAGTATTATTGCCGGTGTTATCTGGATCTTCACAGCTGTTTTCTATTGGGTATTCAGCATTATCGGGGGGATCATTCTTTCAGGATTCATCATTGTTTTCAGTATAGAAATGAAACAGGATTTTGGAAAGAAACCTTACTATGAGCGGCATCTTAGCGAGGATATACCTTTTGACTCCGACAAACAGACAGCTGTAATTAAGTGCAGTATCTGTACGGGAGAGCAGGTTGCAGGTTTCAAGAATAAAGAAGACGGTCATTTCACCGAGGTCATGGTTATCAGAGAGGCTGCGGATCTGGAAAGGTTTAAGAAGATATACGGGATAACAGAGATAAAAAAAGAATACTAAGCTCCATATCCAGATCTTTATATCTGATAAGGGGACTAAAAACAGTTAAGGCATGACCGCAGGGATCAGGCTGTTTGACAACGGTACTGTTATCCGTGATATAGTTATGATAAACCCTGACGAGCCCGAACCGCTTCTTGATGAGATATGTTCTTTTTCTGATAGAATATAGTGTGTCGTTTGGGTTTGTCATCGTATTTTTACCGTTATCGGTATTGCAATTCAATGATAGGTGTGATATAATATATCTTGGCAGTGTATACATAGTTATCACATTATGAACAAGAGCTCCGATCACAGAAAGGCAGGAGAGACAAGTGAACGAAACGGACAAAAAAATACAGACCCTCGGCGAATGGATAAAGGATTCGGATAATATCGTCTTTTTCGGCGGCGCCGGCGTTTCCACAGAGAGCGGCATACCGGATTTCCGCAGTAAGGACGGACTCTATAATCAGAAATATAAATATCCCCCCGAGACTATAATAAGTCATTCCTTTTTCTGCAATAACGTGAGCGAATTCTATCGCTTCTATAAGGATAAGATGCTTCTGCTCGATGCAAAGCCGAACAGAGCGCATATCGCGCTTGCTGATCTCGAGAAGGACGGCAGGCTCAGAGCTGTCATAACACAGAATATCGACGGTCTGCATTATGATGCGGGCAGCAAAAATGTGTATGAGATACACGGCTCGGTGCGCCGCAATTACTGCGTGAGCTGCGGCAAGGAGTTTGACGCGGAATATGTCAAGAACTCCGAGAACGTTCCCAGCTGCGACAAGTGTGGTCATCTGATAAAGCCGGATGTGGTGCTGTATGAGGAAGGACTCGACAGCCGCCTGCTCAATAAATCTGTCGAGGCGATAACCTATGCAGATATACTTATTGTCGGAGGGACATCGCTCTCGGTATATCCCGCGAGCGGACTGATAGACTATTACCGCGGACATAAGCTCGTGCTGATAAACAAATCTGCGACCTCGTTTGACAGCAGAGCCGATCTTCTAATTGCCGACAGCATAGGCTATGTGCTCGAAAAGGCATATGAGATCTCAAAAAGATGACCATATTTATTTAAGAAAGGGATTAGTATGATACCGAATAAGATATATGTCGATGAGCTGATAAAGCGTGCGCTTTTAGAAGATATAAATTATATCGACCTTGCGACCGATCTTCTTATAGACGAGGATTCGCAGACACAGGCGGAATATATCGCCAAGGCGGACGGCGTGGTCTGCGGGATAGATATAGCCTGCCGCGTGTTCGAACTGCTCGATGATGATATCAGGACGGATGTATACATCCATGACGGCGAAAGGGTCAGAAAGGGCGATGTTATCGGCGTCGTTTCCGGCAGGACAAGAACGGTGCTCAAAGGTGAGCGCACCTCGCTGAATATACTCCAGCATATGTCCGGTATTGCAACTGCTGCCGCTGAATTTGCGGCTGCCTGCAAAGGCACGAAGGCAACTGTCGCCGATACAAGAAAGACTCTCCCGGGGCTGCGTGTGCTCGAAAAATATGCGGTGACTGTCGGGGGAGGAAGAAATCACAGGTTCAATCTTTCAGATGCCGCAATGATAAAGGACAACCATATAGATGCATACGGCGGCATCATACCGGCGGTAAAGGCTCTGCGCTCAAAGATAGGTCATATGAACATGATAGAGGTCGAGGTGCGCAGCAGGGATGAGCTCAATCAGGCGATAGAAGCGGGCGCGGATGTGATAATGCTCGACAATATGTCTGTTGAAGAAATGGCAGAATGCGTAAAGATCACCGACGGAAGAGCGAAGCTCGAAGCATCGGGCGGCATCACGCTCGAGACGATACGGGATATCGCACAGACCGGCGTGGATATCATATCCTCCGGTGCGCTGACACATTCGGCAAAGGCTTTCGATATATCGCTGAAGATAAAAAAGAACAGATAAATACCGTCTTTTCCCGTGGTCTTTTCCGCGGGAAAAGACTTTTTGCTTCCGTTTTCTCCGTTTTGAATGAAAAACTGATGAAAACGATGGAAAATCCCTTGTTATTTGAAAAAGTGTGTGATATAATAATCAATAGGTCGTTTTGAACACAAAAATGGAAAGGTCACGTATCAGAGGAATGATCTTATGTATGAATATACAGGCTCAAAATGCATAGTCTGCAAACAGCGCTTCGAGAAGGGCGACGATATCGTCGTATGTCCCGACTGCGGCACGCCGTATCACAGGATATGCTACAATAAAGAGGGGAAATGCATAAATACCGCGCTGCATGAAAAGGGCGGGACGTGGCACCCCGACAATGTGTCGGAGAGGATAAAGATATGTCCGCGCTGCCATGCTCCGAATCCTGCTGCATCCATGTACTGCGGACAGTGCGGAGCGCCGCTGATGCAGGCTCCGGGCGGTATGCCGCCTGCCGGACAGGAGCGTTATCCCCGTCAGGACAGACCATACGGCAGAACGGAAGGGTACGGCGGTTTTGATGAGAACGGCTCGCTTGGCGGAGCATCGTTCATGATAAATTATTCCGACCCGCTCTGCGGCTTCAACCCGAACGAGCAGTACGACAACAACGTCGCTCTTGCGGAGCTCGGCGCATATGTGGATTCCAATACCCATTACTATCTGCCGCGCTTCAAAATAATGAAAGAAACAAAGCTCAGCTTTTCGTGGAATCTTGTGGCAATGCTTTTCCCGGAGCTGTTCTTTGCGAACCGCAAGCTCCTGATCCCTGCGATACTGAGCGTTCTGGTCCGCGTTGTGACCGTTATGCCGAATCTGCTCGATATGCTGTATTCCAATAATATGAGGAAAGGTTTTGTCGGCGAGATACTTGCCCGTTTCGATATCGCGGGCGGTGCCTTCCAGACACTCGTTATGCTGACATATATACTGCATATGTCGTTCGTGT
>JAILFE010000210.1 GCA_024697725.1 Oscillospiraceae bacterium | reverse complement strand
TGCAGATAGGATGTGATCCGAAGGCAGATTCGACCTCGCTTCTCTGCGGCGGAGAGCGTATCACGACAGTGCTCGACCTTGTGCGCAGCAATAAGCCGTTCGGTCTTGATGATATGGTAAAGAAAGGCTCGATGGGTGTATGCTGCGTTGAGGCAGGCGGTCCCGTTCCGGGGCTCGGATGCGCGGGAAGAGGTATAATAAATGCGCTTGAGGAGCTTGAAAACAAGGGTGCTTATGATATATACAAGCCGGATGTCGTTATATACGATGTCCTCGGTGATGTTGTCTGCGGCGGATTTACGATGCCTATGAGAAAAGGCTTTGCGGATAAGATATTTATCGTCACTTCCGGCGAGAATATGTCGATATACGCTGCCGCCAATATCGCGATGGCAGTAGAGAATTTCAGAAAGCGCAATTATGCACAGCTCGGAGGGATAATACTCAACTGCCGCGGCGTTTCGGACGAAGAGAAAAAAGCCGCCGAGCTTGCTGCCGATTTCAAAACTAGTGTCATCTCGAAGATAGACCGCAGTGAGCTGTTTGAAAAGGCGGAGGCTGCCCATAAGCCTGTGATCGAGCTGTTCCCGGAGAGCGAGCAGGCATCGCAGCTCCTGCATACGGCAGATATGATATTGAGATCCTTTGATGAAGATACGGAGAACAGGTATGCTTAAAAAGGTAGGCGGATATGACCGCGAAGAGATCAAAGGGACTGCGATAGCACAGGCTTCATTTCCCGTGCCGTTCAGAAGCGGTCTTGAATACAATCCTCCCGCAAGAGGAACGTGGAATATCGTGCATACCGGTATGCTGATACCGCAGTCGCATCAGATATATGTCTGTGCGCAGGGATGTCTGAGGGGTGTTGTACTCACAGCAGCGGAAATGAATGCAATGGACAGGATGTCATGGGTATCTCTGCGCGAGGACGATATGTTCAACGGCGAAATGGAACAGCGTATCTATGACGGTGTAGTACATATAGTGGAGCGTATGGATAAAAGACCGCGCTGCATTCCGGTGTATGTAAGCTGTATGCATCTCTTCGAGGGTATCGACTTTGCAATGATAATAGATGAGCTCAGTAAGAAATATCCCGATATTGATTTTATCGACTGCTATATGATACCGACTATGCGAAAATCGATATCTCCCGATGCTCTTATGAAAAGACAGCTCTATAAGCCCGTAAAAAAGCTTGATACCGACGAGTCTCTCGCCGCGCTTATCGGCTTTGACCGTCCGACAGACAGATCATCCGAGCTGTTTGATATATTTTCCGCTGCCGGTAAAAAAGTCTGGGAGATAACAGGATGCAGCTCTTATGATGACTATCTCGGGCTTGGTTCGGCTTCGCTCGCGGTATACGGTCTTCCCGTAGCATCCGCCGCAGGAGCAGATCTTGAACGCCGCACGGGAATTAAGACGCTGTATCTCCCGCTTTGCTATGATCATGACGAGATATCCCGGAACTATGATGCACTGTGTGATGCTCTCGGGATAAAATGTCCCGATCTTTCGGATAAAAGAACCGAAGCGGACAGATCGCTCGATGCGGCAAGGGAGATCGTCGGAGATATGCCGATAGCGGTGGATTTCACTGCTGTGCCGCGTCCGCTCGGATTCTGCCTGATGCTTGCAAAGCACGGCTTCAGGGTATCACGGGTATATACGGATGTATTTTCGGCGGAGGAAAAGGGATCTTTTGATGAACTTAAAAAGCTTCTGCCGGAACTGGAGATATATCCCACACTTGATGTCAGGATGCGCTTTGCCGCACACGAAAGCAGCGGAGAATTCCTTGCTGTGGGACAGAAGGCGGCGTATTTCTGCAATACCGACAGATTCGTGAATATCATCGAGGGCGGAGGTATGTACGGCTTTGACGGCATAAAGAAAATGGGAGAGGCACTTATCGATGCATACAGGCATCCGAAGGATACAAAAGCGACGATAAGTCTGAAGGGACTGGGGTGTGAGAGCTGTCTATGAATCTGACTGCAAGGATAATATCTGTATATGCCGCAGATATTTCGGGAGTATGCTCCGCGCTGTATGAATACGGCGGGATGACAGTTATACACGATGCGTCGGGCTGCAATTCCACATATACTACTCATGATGAGCCGAGGTGGTATGATACCGACAGCATGGTATATATATCCGCTCTGACAGAAAATGATGCTGTTATGGGCAATGATGAAAAGTTCATCAGTGATCTGTGTGATGCTGCCGGAAAGCTCAGACCCGCGTTTATCGCTGTATGCGGTTCGCCGATGCCTGCAATGACGGGTGTTGATCTTGAAGCTATAGCATTTGATACCGGAAACCGCACGGGCATACCGTCTTTTGCAGTGAGAACAAACGGTATGCACTCATATATCAGCGGTGCGGGCAGAGCTTTTGAATCTATTGCCGTAATGTTTTCGGAGCCTGCGAAAAAAAGCGATGCTTTCTCGGTCAATATCCTCGGTGCGACACCGCTTGATCTTTCGCTCAACGGCACTCTCGGAAGCATAAAGGAGCTTCTGAGAGCAAACGGCATAGAGGTCAATGCCTGTCTCGGCATGGGGAGCTCTCTTGACGAAGTGAAGCGTCTTTCCGCCGCTCATGCCGATCTTGTGATATCCTCGGCTGGAAAGCTCACAGCGGAATATCTTCTGAAGGAATACGGCATACCATACGTTATCGGCATACCGTTCGGAGGCAAGTTCTCCGAAAGGCTGACAGAAGCACTGAGAGGATCGGCTGCGAGCGGAAAATGTACAGATATATTCAAGGAATGCAGAAAAACGGGATATGATATTGCTATAGTCGGTGAGAGCATCCTTTCCTCATCGCTTGCGGCGGCGCTCTCACTCGAAAAGGACATATCCGCAAGAGTCGTCGAAAGCATCGGAGACAGCGATATGAGCGTTCTTCTTGATACGGATATATCTGCGGAGGATGAGGATATCATTGAAAAAGAGCTTGAAAGATCTCATACAGTGATCGCCGATCCGCTTTTTGAGCCGATATGCAGAAAGCCGCATTTCATACGTCTGCCGCACGAGGCGTTCTCGGGCAGATGTTTTTCAAAGGAGATACCGAACCTTATCGGTACAGAGCTCGATAAATCTATTGAAAAGGTTAAGGTCTGATATAATGATTAAATTAGCTGTATACGGCAAAGGCGGGATAGGGAAATCGACCTGTACCGCAAATCTGTCGGCGGCACTGGCACTGCTCGGAAAGCGAGTGATACAGATAGGCTGTGATCCCAAGGCGGATTCTACTATCAATCTGCTCGGCGGAAAGCCTGTCATCCCCGTGATGAACTATCTTCGTGAACATGATGATGAGCCTCGTTCTCTCGAAGAGATATCCGCTGTCGGGTACGGCGGGATACTCTGTATAGAGACAGGCGGTCCGACACCCGGACTCGGATGCGCGGGAAGAGGCATAATAACGACATTCGGTCTGCTTGAAGAGCTGAAACTGTTTGAGAGATTCAAGCCGGATGCCGTGCTGTATGACGTTCTCGGTGACGTTGTCTGCGGAGGCTTTGCTGCTCCGATAAGAGAAGGCTATGCATCAAAGATACTGATCGTCACCTCGGGAGAAAAAATGGCTCTCTATGCTGCAAACAATATCAACAGCGCGGTGAACAATTTCCGTGACAGGAGCTATGCGAAGGTCAGAGGTATCATAATGAACCGCAGGAACGTTGACGGTGAAGAAGAAAAGGTCAAGAGCTTTGCCGATAAAAACGGACTTGAGATCGCTGCGGATATCCCGAGAAGCAGTGATATCACAAAATATGAGGATATGGGAATGACTGTGATCGAGGGCGACAGCGGGCTTGAAGTAAGCAAGCGGTTCATCTCGCTCGCACAGATGCTTATAGATGAGGATAACGAATAGATGGGTAAATGTGCATATTATATCACTGCCTCCGGACTTGCAGAGCGCGGCAGGAACGATATTCCTTCCGAGCTGAAGTCATCGGAGCATCTTATATACAGTTCTCCCGCAACGCTTTCATTCAATTCGCCCGGAGCAAAGGGCTTCGGTGTAAAAAGAGCAGGGCTTTCAGTGCCGGATTCGGTGATGCTGCTCGTTTCTCCTGCCTGCTGCGGAAGGAACACCTCTCTTTTCAGGACAAATCCCGAATACCGCGACAGATTCTTCTTTCTTCTGCTCGATGAAACAGATATCGTTACCGGCAGACATCTTTCAAAGATACCCGAGGCGGTAAAGGAAATATGTGAAGGGCTTGAAAAAAAGCCTTCTTCGGTCATGATATGCATAACCTGTATAGATGCGCTCCTCGGTACGGATATGGAGCGGGTATGCAGAAAAGCGACCGACTATGCCGGTGTGCCGACTGTTCCGTGTTATATGTATGCTCTCACGAGAGAGAAGCGCCTTCCGCCTATGGCGGCGGTCAGAAAGTCGGTATATTCGCTGCTTGAAAAGCAGGAGCGAAATTCCCGTGATATGAACATCATGGGTTATTTCACTCCGCTCGATGATGACTGTGAGCTCTATCCGCTTATGAAGAGCATCGGGATAAAGAATATCAGAGAGATATCGCGCTGCAATAATATTGATGAATATAAAATGCTCTCCCGTGCAAATTTCAGTCTTGTGCTTGATCCCGAGGCAAGATATGCCGCACAGGATATGCAGGAGCGTCTTGGTATACCTTTCATCGAGCTTCTGCGGCTGTACCGCCCCGAGAAGATACATAATCAGTATAATCTGCTTGGCAAGGCGCTTGGAAAGGATATAGACGACAGCGAGTATTACGAAAAGGCAAAAAAGCGCATTGATTCATTCCGCAGCAGATACGGTGGGATAAGCTTTTCTGTCGGTGAGATAATGAAGGGCGATCCGTTCGAGGTCTCGCTGATGCTTGCCGAGAACGGGTTTGAAGTGAAGGAGATATTCGGAACGGTCGGTGATATGAATTTTCCGTATATAAAAAAGCTCGCGGAGATATCACCCGAAACGCGGATATATTCAAATATGTCACCGACGATGCTGGGATTCGTTCCCGAAAAAGTTGACTGCTTTATCGGCTGTGACAGCGGCTATTATCATCCTTCCGAAAGAGGTATCGAATGGTCGCAGGACAGTGAGCCGTTCGGCTTTGCGGGCGTGGTAAGACTTTTTGACGAGCTTGAAGAGGCAATGAAATGAAAAAACTTGTTAAATACATATCGCCGTTTGCGCCGGATCAGTCCGGAGCCTGCGGTGTGCTTTATGAGCTCGGCGGACTGCTCGTTATCTGCGATGCGGGCGGATGCGCCGGGAATATCTGCGGATTTGACGAACCGAGGTGGCTCTCCAGAAAGAGCGCTGTCTTCAGCGCGGGGCTGCGGGATATGGATGCGATACTCGGCAGGGATGACAAACTTATCGAAAAACTGCGTATTGCCGTATCACAGACAGATGTGAGCTTCACCGCAATTATCGGCACTCCCGTCCCCGCAGTTATAGCAACGGATTTCCGCGCTCTCAGAAGAATGGCGGAAAAGGCGACGGGTCTTAAATGTATCTCAATCCCGTGTACGGGTACTGAATATTACGATGTGGGAGAGGAAAAGGCATGGTCGGAGATATTCGCCGCCTTTGCTGTGGAAAAAAATCCCGTTAAAAAGGGAAGAACAGGCATTATCGGAGCAACACCGCTTGAAACGAGCATGATATCACCCGACAGAATGATCTCGGAATGCATAAAAACAGGTATTTCCGAGCCTGTCTGCTATGGGCTCTCGAGCGGGCTTGAAGATATAGGAAGAGCATCCGAAGCAGAAAAAAATCTTGTGATATCTTTGTCGGGGATAAAGGCTGCCGAATATCTCAAAGAAAAATTCGGCACTCCGTATGAAGTTGGA
>JAILFE010000206.1 GCA_024697725.1 Oscillospiraceae bacterium | reverse complement strand
TCAGCAATAGTGCAAGATTTTTGGGCTTATCAGCTCAAAAATCTTGCACTCAAAAAGCCGAAAAGCACTTCGAAGTTGCACTATTACGTACTTTTCGGCTTTTTGAGCAGACATTAATAAAAAGATCGTCCGGTATCATCGGTGATACCGGACGATTGATTTATCTGCGTCTTCTGTCGTGTCCCTTCTGTCTGTAGAAGGCTGCCTTATCCTCGTACATGATCTTGTCCGATCTCTGCAGAAGACCCTCTGCGGTGAGCTCCTTGCTTTCGGAGCGGCAGGCATAGCCCGCAGACAGGTGTATCTCGTTTATGTAAAGACCCATATGTTCCGAAGCGTATTGCTTCATACGGCTTATCATTTCGGCTGCCTCATCGCTGCGGCAGTAGGTGAGCACAGCGAATTCATCGCCTCCCATACGTGATACTATCGCATTCTTTCCGAATGCCTTTTCGGCGAACTGCGGAACTGCGGATATCATCTCATCACCGGCAGCGTGACCGAGTGTGTCGTTTACCTCCTTTAGACCGTTGATATCAATAGTGACCAGACACAGATCATCCTTCAGGAATCCCGGATCTTCGATCGTTTCGATGAAATACTTTCTGTTGTAGGCTCCCGTCATATCATCGGTGTACAGCTGCAGACGGGTCACTCTGTAATAATATTCCGAGCTCAGAGCGATGAACTGCGCTGTCAGTGAATCCGCAAGGAAGAGTATGGGGAAGCGGTGGGTGAAATTGCCGGTATAGTGCTCGCTGATTAAGGCGCTCAGAGGTGTATAGAACAGTAATATTACGAGCAAAGTGAAGTATATATTCATTCCTATGCCTATTTTCAGACCGAACATACTTATGCTGAAAAGCGGTATCAGCAGCAGCCATAATACGGCAAAGCCCTCGTTCCCTCCGGATATCGGGAATACAGTGAATACGCCTGTGAGTATTATCGCCATTATCACCGAGGATGCCTTGCTTTCATGAAATGCTCCGGCGAGTATCCCCGTAACGGCAAAGCCTCCGACAAGTACCACAGAGGTTATCGTCATAAGGGTGGAGTGCCTTATGATATTCATTATGAGCATGATCCCCGCAGATAGACATACTATTATAGACAAAGCAAGGTTTTTCCTGCACTGTCTGCCGATGTCCTCTCTGACAGGCATTCTGAGCGTTGATAAGACCTTTTTCAGATAATCCATATAACACCAACCTTAAATGCGAATGATGCCGTTTTGTCGATATGGCGAAAATGGCAGCGCCGGGGTTTTGCAGGAGCTGTTCTTTTATTTGTTCCCGTGCCGGCAGCCTGTCCGGAGCGATCTCTTAAACATTCTGTTCTGTGTCCCCGGCACATTTTCTGATAAGCTCCTCTGCGGCATCCGGCATGAGCGGTCTGCCCCATATGAAGCCCTGTATATAATCGCAGTTTATCTCTTTCAGTGTCTCGAGCTGCGCTTCCTCCTCGACACCCTCGGAGATAACGCCGAATCCGAGGATATGACCGATAGAGATGATAGCTGCGACATATTCCTTTGATGACTTGCTCATATTCATCTTGTCGATGAATGATTTGTCGATCTTCAGCAGGTTTGCGGGGAACCTGTGCAGATAGCTCAGAGAGGAATATCCCGTTCCGAAATCGTCTATCGCTATCTTCACGCCCATTTTTGCAAGCCCGTTTATGCACTGCAGAGCCTTGTCCACCGATTCTATCATAATGGATTCGGTTATCTCGATCTCAAGCTGATGCGCCTCTATGCCGCTCAGACGGATGATGTTGTGTACCTCATCGAGGAAATCGTTCTTCATCAGATGTCTGACCGAGATATTGACGCTCAGAGTTATATCGAGCCCGTATTTTCTTACAGCCTCGCCGAAGAATTCCGCGGATTTTCTGAATACGACGGCATCGACCTTGTCAACGAGCCCCACCTTTTCAGCGACCGGGATGAACTCACCGGGGCTTATAACGGTGCCGTCGCTGTCACGCATCCTTGCGAGTGCCTCAAAGCCTCTGAGATTATGAGACATATCGAACTGCGGCTGCAGATTGAAAAATATGTTATCATTTTCGAGCGCCGATCTTATCTTTCCTTCGATCTCGATGGTATGCTCCATTTTTATGAGATCGGGAGTAAATCTGAGGATATGGTCACTGCTGTTTTTGCGCTTGACCTCATGCATCGCCGCCGTTGAATAGGTGCATATCAGATTTAGTGTATCAGCATCGGTAGGGAATTCGGCATATCCGAAGCTTGCCGTGATGAACAGATCGCAGTCGTTGATCGTAAAGCAGGAGTGAAGTGCTTTTTCGTACAGCCTGATCGTGTCTAGCGCTTCTTCGCAGGAGTGGTAATCGCGTATGATCAGTGCGTACTCGCCGCCGCTCAGATGTGAGATGAAATCGTGTGTTCTTGTAGAATCGCTCTCCGAGAGCTCTTTCCAGCGTCTGCCGGCTTCGATAATGACCATGTTGCCGGCCTCGAAGCCCATAGTGTCGTTCAGGTTCTTTATATTATTGAGATTTATTGTGACGTTTATGAATTTTTCGCGGCGCTTTATAAGATCGTCAAGCAGAGCGGTTATAGCATAAGTATTCGGCAGTCCCGTGAGAGCATCGGTCACGGCCTGTCTGCGCAGTTCCATCTGGATCTTATTTGCTTTGATGTTGTAGAAGAATATTGTCGTTACAGCGATTATCGCAAGGAAATTGCTGAATACTCCCGATATACTGTTCAGATTATGTCCCTTGACCACAGAAATGATTATAAGAGGGATCTGCAGCGTCAGCGCGGCAAGAGATGTGAAATATCCTTTTTTTCCGCAGAATGTGGTCAGAAGGATAACGCATATGTTGCAAACCGAAGATAATACTCCGGCAAATGCGAAGACCGGCACTGCATAGCCTGCTAAAGAAATGACAGCCTGTGATGACGCCGTAAGTCTGGTGACTCTGGATGCAGCAAAATATATTACGAACAGCATGATAAATACCCAGATCGGCATTTCATTGCTTGGTGAAAGATGATCGAGCGTTCTGTTGATATATTTGTTGTTGGGGGTTTTATTGGACATATTTCCACCCTCCTATCCCGCTTTATCATATGCACGATATGATGATATGTATTAATTATATATCATTTCATAAAAAAATTCAAGGGCTTTATGCTCATTTTTTGTAAAAAACAGAAAAAATATCATCAGAGCAATAAGAAAATGCCTTTCATCCGCACAGCAAAAAGCTCCGCTGCCCTGCGGTAATGAACCGTAGGGCAGCGGAGCATGGCGCCGTATCGCTGTTATTGAGTACGCACTGTATTATCTGTTATTTCTTGTTGCAGCAGCCTGAGCCGCAGCATCCCTGGAAATACGCCGATATAAAGCTGAAAAGCGATGAAAAATCAAAATTATTGAAGCACATAGATTATCCTCCCCGAAACATTAAAAATTTGTGTATGATCGTTCATCGCAAGGCCTTCTCTGAACATCTTTATTATACAATGATTTTTTCGGAAAATCAAGCTGTAATATATGGAAAACACAGTGATATATTGCAGGTCAATCCCGATCGAGTTTTGTAAACTCGTCGATACGCAGTTCCCGTTTCAATTCTTCCTCTGTCGGCAGATAGGTAAAATATTTTGAAGCGAATATCTGGTTATTGTCCTCCGGCAAGGTGTATTTTACAACAGCATCGTTCTTTTCCGCACACAGCACAATGCCGATAGGCGGATTGTCGCCCTCGTTCATCAGCTCTCTTGTATAGTAGTTTACATACATCTGCATCTGTCCCAAGTCCTGATGCGTGAGCTTGTCGGTTTTTAGGTCAAACAGTACAAAGCATTTGAGGAGATAGTTGTAAAACACAAGATCAATGAAAAAGTCCTGCCCGTCGAGCGTGAAGCGTTTCTGCCGTGATACGAACGAAAACCCCCGCCCGAGCTCCAGAAGAAACTGCAGCAAATGGTCTATCAGAGCCTGCTCGATGTTGCTCTCATACACATGGGTATCGGGCCTTATCTGCAAAAACTCCATGATATATGGGTCTTTTATCGCTTTTTCGTATTCGGGCTTCGGCGTGCCGGTCTGTATCTCCGCTGCCACCGAGGTCTTGTCCTTGCTTGCAAGCAGTCGCTGATAGTACATTGTGTTGATCTGCCGTTCGAGCTGCCGGACGCTCCACGCTGATCTGGCACATTCCTCGGTATAGAAGTCACGGACGGTCTTGTCCTCGATTCTTATCAGGATACGGTAGTGTGACCAGCTTAATTCGGCACACAGTGTGTGCCGATTCGGGAAACAGTTGTAAAACTGTCGCATTGCCCGCAGATTTCGTTCTGTAAAGCCCTTTCCGAACTCGGCGGTCAGTTTGTCGGAAAGGTACTTCAAAAGGTTTTTGCCATATTCAGCCCTGTCATTCTCGCCGCAAGCCTTGTATATCTGCTCACCGATCTCCCAATATGCTGTGACCATTGCCGAATTGACGGCGGCATATATACGATCCTGCGCGGTTATCACAAAGGAGCGTATGGATGTATAGATCTCTTCCGAGCTGTTCTCGGCTTTGATAATTGCATTTTCCATAAGTATCGACCTCGTTTTTGATGATATGCATATTATAGCATGGTTTGCCCGGTTTTTCAAGCTATACTACGCGCTATTTCAAAATGTCGCAAGCGCTACGTCATACTGCCCTCTGTTGCAAAATGTCCTTTGGAGATTTTGCAACAGAGGGCAGTATATAATATTATTATTCAAGAAAATAAAAACCCGATACAGCTTACTTTTATAGGTATATTGGGATTTTTTTCATTGGGACTTGACATTTTGTAAAATAATGATGTATAATCTTAGATAGCAGCTTGAAATATTCACTTGTTCGTGTAGATCGGAATACATAAGAGCAGCTTTACGATTTGATAACGATAAGTCAATATAGAGGAAGAAAATCAATGAATAACGGAAAAACTCGTAAGATAATACTCTTGGCAGTTCTGCCTGCGGCTTTTCTGACGATGACAGCAGCCGCACTGAATTTTACTTTCAGACCGCTTTCCGCAGACCGCATAGAAAGTATCGGAATATCGACACTCGGCGATGACGGTCACTATACGGAAACCATAGTCACCGACAGCGAAAAGATAAAAGAACTTCGAGGGCTTATCCTGGAATGCGAGAATGATATCAATATATTTGATTCTGCATTGTTTGAAGCTGAGAAATATCAGCGTGACCCGCAGATATATTTAAGAGTAAATTACAAGGGAGATTCAAGTCAGAATTTCACTTTCCACAAAAACTCTTTCGCTGTTTTTGACCGTGCAAATACAGGAGAAAGCAGCCGTCTTTGCGTTCAGTCAACTGTCGGGCGGCAGTATGTTTCTGACGCAATGATTGATTATTGCCGAACTTTGGGCTGAATCTGACGGTGCTTGTGAAAATAAACAGATCGGAATTTACGAAGGTTTTATGCTGCTCGATAATACGGTCGCATGAACAGGGGGGATCCTATGAAAATAACAGCAGACGGCGGAAAGCTCACGATCTTCCTTGAATGCAGGATAGACGCGGTAAACGCGGAGGGCGTCGGAAAGGAGATATCCGATGCACTGGCACAGCACGGCACGGAGGATATCATATTCGATGCCGAAGGACTTGAATATATATCCAGCGCGGGGCTGCGCGTTCTTCTGAAAGCGCAGAAGAGCATGGACAGACCGCTTCGGGTCATCAATGTCTCGCGGGATGTATATGAGATATTCGAGACTACCGGTTTTACGGAGATATTCGATGTGAAAAAGGCATACCGCGTGATAGACGTTGAAGGCTGCGAGGTCATCGGCAGGGGATTCTACGGTACGGTATACCGCATAGACCCCGAAACTATCGTAAAGGTGTATCAGTCTCCGGAGAGCCTTTCCATGATAAACAATGAAAAAAGGCTCGCCAAGACTGCTCTTGTCGCGGGAGTGCCGACAGCGATATCGTATGATATCGTCCGCGTCGGGGACAGCTACGGTTCGGTGTTTGAGCTTCTCAACGCAAAGAACTACAACGATCTGCTCATAGAACACAAGGATGATCCCGATGATGTCATAAAACAGTATGCAGAATTTCTCCGCACGGTGCATGAGAGCGTTGTCCCTGCGGGCAGGCTCGACAGTGCAAAGGAGAAATGCCTAGGATATCTCGAGAAGGCGGCGAAATATATCGATAAGCCTCTTTACGAGCGGCTGAAGCTCCTTCTGTCGGAGATACCGGAGCAGAACAATATAGTACACGGCGACGCCCAGATGAAGAATATCATGCTCAGGGACGGCGAGCCGATGCTGATAGATATGGATACTCTTTCACAGGGGCATCCGATATTCGATCTTATGTCGGTATATGTGGCGTACTTCGCATTCCCCGAGGACGAGCCGGAAAACAGCATGAATTTCTTCGGCATATCGTCAGAATTGTCGGCAAAGGTGTGGTATGACCTTGTGAGATACTATTTCGCATCCGAAGACGAAAAGCGCATAGATGAGCTGCGCGACAGGATAACGATAGTGGGGTGCATCAGGTTTTTGCAGCTTATAGATCTTATAACGGATCATGATACGGAGCTTTTCGGGCTTCGTGTCAAGCGCACGGCTGAAAGACTGGAAAGGCTCGCATATAATGCGGATACATTGCTGTTTGATAAGTAGTGCGTGCTCAATAACCGCCCATAGGGCGGTTATTGGCAGAAGCGGCTGTAAGCAGCCGCTTCTGCTGCTGCAAATCAAAGATTTGCAGCGCACTGCCTGCTTTATCTTCCGTAATACTGCACAGATATTCCCTGAAAGGCAAAAATACGGCGGATATCCCATGCCCGGGATATCCGCCGTTTCAGTTTCTATGAGATATTATCACTTTCTCTTTCTTGATGCTGCGGCTGCGGCTGCAAGCGCTGAAAGTGAGACTATTGCGATCGATGTTGTGCTGTGATTACCTGTATCTGCTGCGGCTGTGCTGCTGTCGGGAGCGGGCTCCTCGGCAGGAGCAGGCTCCTCGGCAGGAGCAGGCTCCTCGGCAGGAGCGGGCTCTTCGGCTGCATCCTCTGCGGGAGCTTCTTCTTCAGCTGCTTCCTCTGCGGGTTCTTCATCCTCGGGCGCGTCCGAAGAAGCGTCAAGGATAGTGATCCTTCCCTGACCGTAGGGATCGGAATATTCCTCGGGGATAACACCGCCGAGATCGTCGCGGATATAAGCTGCGATAAGATCGCTGTCACTGATAACGGAATCAAGATATATATTGCACTTTCCGCTCATGATATATCCGTCTCCGCCGTTTTTGAGGAAATAGTCGTGAGA